>JAUTXJ010000186.1 GCA_030838075.1 Acidobacteriaceae bacterium | reverse complement strand
CACGAACTTTTTAGCATTCCAGGTGACGATCACAATCGAAAGGATTTTCACGCTCTAGCCTTAGGGTCTCGCGAATGATAAAAGGTGCCGGTGGATTGCCGTGCGCGCCCGCCGTATTCTGTTGAACGGGCCGGTTGCGGAGAGCGCGACGCCGGCGCTGCTGTGGTCAAAAATGGGACTTTCGCTGGTTCAGCAGCTTTTGTAGCCGCCAGAATTGGCGCGGTCGCGGCTGTAACGATGGCCAAGAATGCGAACCAAACAATTTTGGTTATATCGAAATAGGTGATACCGAAGAAACACACACAATGAGTCAGGAGGGTCACTGCAAGCAGCCACATGAACCACTCTTGCTTGCGATCGTCTTCCACCAGCTTTCTAGCTTTACCAATTTTCCCAAAGGTGCGGGCAATAATTAGAACAAAGCAGATGAACGTGGCCAACCCACCTTCATCCGCTTCCTGCACGAATTGATTGCTGAGATCCCACATATCCCAGCCCCAGGTGCCTGCAGCATTGGTGCCTATAAGCCACCAGTCGGAGAAGTGCCGGATGGACTGATCTATCAGCATGGCGCGATGGTAGCCAGAGTTTCCGGCAATAACGTCTACGTGGGCGATCAACATCCATACCGGCGCTTTCATCACGAGATGGAGCGCGATGATCATGGCTACAATGCCCCATCGCACGAGGCGCATTCTCTTTCGAAAAGGCCAGAACAGGCAGCCGCCGACGGCTGCCAGGAATGCCATCAAGGGAGTGCTGGAGGCGCTGGTCAGCATCATTGCGATGGAACCTAGAAAGCCAAGAACTCCGGCGACCTTTGCTTTGCCGCTATACCACAGCCACCAGAAAAGCGGGATTAACACTACCCCAAAGACTCCGGCAAGAATGGGATGTGCTAACGCACCTTGAGCGCGAATGGCTCCTTCGCGAATCCCTGGCGCTACCGGCAGAGCGCCCAGGTAGCCAAAGATATTCTGATTGCGGAATTTCTCATTAATCATGGCCAGGCCAAGGATGACCGTGAGCGCCGCAAATACTTTGATGACGCGAAGAATATCGCTCTCATCGCGAATCAAAAATCGTAAGAAGAAATATCCGCCGATGTAATCGAGAAAGTATCCAGCTTCATAGACGAGTACGCCGGCGCTTGCATCATTCCGTAAAATGCTGGCCAGGCATTGGAAGCAGACCCACATTACGAAGAGACGATCTATCCAGTCAAAGCCGCCGGCAAAAATGCCTTCTTTGGAAGTGAGCTTGGCGTAGATAAGGCGGATCGCGCCCGCGATGATCAAGACTCGCAGAACGTAAAAATGAACGCCGGCCATATTTATCTGCTGGCCAATGCCCCCAAGGAAGATGAGCGAAAGGAATGGAATGGGCAAATATTTGCGAGGCGCGAAAAAAAATATCAGCACCGCAATGATTAACGCAATCACGACGACGGGGTGCATGAACGTACCCGATGCACCGCCGCCAAAAGTAAAATTTGATGGAGTATCCTGGCCCAAGTTCAATCCTCAACGGCAGTTAAAATCTCAAATCTAAAAAATACCGCAAATCAAAAAAAACCCCGGCCTATCCTAAAGAACGGGTTTTTTCGCCAGGCGTAAACCGTAATTATTCGCCATCTCAAAGATGAATGATTTGTCTTTGACGTCCAAGATTAAGAACCAAACGCAAAAACAATAAATAGAGAGAGTAGCGAGAGTCATTCCAACATCGATGGAGCTCTTGATGTGCCCAGAGCGTATAAGTAGGGTGGCAAGGCCAGTTAGAATAAGCATGGAACTTGGGATCAATAACCCTTCCTTGAGAAACTTTTTCGCTGAGAATGGCACAGCGCGAAAGACAATCCACCAAACCAGGATGGTCTCAATCAGGCAGCGTACGGTGTAACTTAAAGCAGCGCCGGCTATACCGAGATGCTTGGTCAACTCCCAAACCAGAACGACGTTCAGGGGCAACTCCACTAAATAGAGTTTAGCCAGCATATCCGGTCTGCCGACCGCTTCAATGAGGGCGCCGGACAGCGGCGCAAGCAACGCGATACCGTATCCAAATGCGAGGATGCGGAAAGGCAGGGTAGCCTGAGCGGAGAAGTCAGCACTGATCCACAGGCGCAAGATTTCGGGCGCCCACACGTAGAGCACAAAGAGGACCGGGATTAAGGCTGTTAACAGGTAGCGGTGGCTTCGAACGAAATAGACCTCGACTTTACTCCAGTCCTGCCTGGCATGCAGCGCGCTAAATGCCGGGAAGAGGGTCGAAGTGAGGCTGCTGGGAAAAAGCCCGAGCCGGGAAAGCAAATTGAAAGGAATAGTATAGAAGGGAAGAAAAGCAACCCCGATAATAACGCTGACGATGGATTGGTCAAAATAAAGGATGAGCGGACCGACGACGGAAGCGACAGCGACCCATGACCCGTACTTCACCATTGCAAAAACATGGGTTCGATAAGTGTGCGGCAAGGTCTTGAGCTGAGGCAGGGACCTAAGCTCGGGCAGGATGCGGCACGCGCCCCAATATGCTCCCAGTAGATTCAGGATCCTTAACGCAAACAAGCCGTAAATGATAAGTAAGAAATTAGCGCCCCGCAGGATTCCGGCAGCGTAAACGGCAAAGGTGAATAGATTGGAAAAAAGTCCAAGACCATTCATCCAGTCAAATCGCTGCCCGGCTTGGATGACCCCAGTCATGGACCGAGTGGCGAAATCGAGGGGAATGGAAAAGGCAAAGATGCGCAGAGTCAAAATTACCAGCCCGCGCTGGTTGGGTGTTACGTGAATATAATTAACGATGATCGGCGCCGTGGACCACAGAATCACTGCACCCACAGCACCCATGACTGTCTGCGTAACGACGGCCGTCCACGTCCACATAGCCGCTTCACGAGGCTTTCCGAGGCCTAGTTCGTGCGCCACATATTTCGCCGAAGCACGGCTAAAGCCAAAATCGAGCCAACTCAGGTTCGCCAACACTACCCAGGTCACCGACAATACTCCGTACAGTTCGGTACCGAAGGTGTGCAACATTGGGGGCACAAAAATAAGATTCAATACCGATATCAGAGCCCCGGTTCCCAAGTTCAGGATGCTGTTTCCGGCGAGCAGCTTTCGGTGGACGAGTTTTTCGTGGCTAGTCATCTGTCTCTATGATACGTGATGGCTTGCGGGGGCTTTAAAGGTATTCAGAATGTCTGTTAGCTGTTGAGCATACCGATTTTTGGTGAACTGGGCCTGCGCCCATCGTTTGCCGTTTTCACCTAGGCACCGAGCGATCTCTGGATGCTGGTACAAGTAAAGAACCTTTGCCGCCAAGTCGCAGGGGTCCGCAACTTTATAAACCAAGCCGTTAAATCCATCCTGTACGAGCTCCGGCGTGGCTCCAGCATCAGCCCCAATTACCGGCTTGCCGGCCAGCATTGCTTCGATCGTCACTCTGCCAAAGGCCTCCGACCTCGAACACATCAGTAGGACATCAGATGCATGAATCACGGCGTGTGCGTCTCTCACCTCGCCTGCGAAGATCACTTTATTTTGCAGTTTATGTTCGCAAATGACGCGATCTAACTCCCCACGATATTCGGAAAATTCCGATGCCCCAACCATGGTCAACTCAGCATGAAGATTTTCCTTTTGGAGCAGGGCGAAGGCCGCGACAGCATCTTCCTGTCTCTTCCCCGCGAATACCCCGCCAACAATAACGCAGCGGAACTGACCATTCTGAAGAGCGACTGTGGGAGTTGCGTCAACAGGTTGCGACTCGCGTTCCAATTCCAAATGCATGGAGGGATACACCACGACTAGTTTAGAAGGCGCAATAAACTGTTGGTATTTGGTGGCCAGAGCCTTGGAGACGGCGATGCACGTCAAGGAAAGAGCGCCGACAGTTCGGCAGGAAAATCGCTCCCCAAAATAAAATTCGAAACCATGATCTTCACGGCCAAATTCATGCAGATGCCAGATGTGGGGCTTGGCCAGCAGCTTGGCCGCGATAGCTCCGTGTCCCACGGTTACCGTATTGCTGTAAACGGCGTCACATTTCCACTTCGCCATTTGCCTCATTACCGCAAGCGTGGCAATCACAAACCGTATGGCCGCCTTGCAGCGTTCCCACACCGGCGGTTCTCCGGTCATAGTCATTGCGGTTGAATACACAACACGGTAGGAAATCCCGCGCCTGGCTAGTTCTTCCGAAAACTTGCCTTCGCCAGGCAAGAGAACCAGGCACTCCGCGCCGTTCTCCGCCAGAACGTCAATCGTTTCCAATAAAACTCTTTCCGCGCCGCCCAGTTTTCGACAGTTTGAAATAAAGCAGATCCGCACAATCCCGTCCTAACGGCAGACCGCCGTTTTTAGCTAGCCGAAGTTTCGAGCGGTTTGGTCAATTTGTTGACAATTCCGACCAGCTCTGACGCATACCGCGCCTTGTTGAAGACCGAAATCGCGCTTCGCCTACCTTGTTCGCCGAGCAGCCGTGCGCGATCGGGGTTTCGGTACAGATAGAGAATTTTCTCTGCCAACCCGGCAACGTCATCAGCGTCATACAGAAGGCCGTTAAAACCTTCTTGGATGAGCTCAGGCGTCGCGTTTGTGGCGGTACCGATTACCGGTATGCATGCGAGCTGCGCTTCAATTGTTACCCTGCCAAATCCTTCCGATCTTGAACAGACCAGCAGAAGGTCGGATAACTTTATAAGGGCACGCGCGTCCCGAACCTCGCCCGCGAAAAGCACAATGTCTTCCATCCGATTCTTTTGGATAATTTGGTCCAACTTGTGACGGTACTGTGGGTTTTCGTTCGCCCCTACGATCAGCAGTTCTACATTGACGTTTTGTTCTTGAAGCAGTGCAACAGCCCGAACTGCATCTTCCTGGCCCTTACCAGGACATATACCTCCTGCGATAGTGCAGCGGAACAAACCGTCTCGCCTGGGAAATGCAGTGCACGAGGCTTCTGTTTCGGGCAGGCTATCTATTTCCAGGTGTAAGGATGGGTATACCGGCACCAGCTTAGAGGGCGCGATAAACGGCCGGTAACTTGCGGCTAAAGCTTTGGAAACGACGATCGCGACGTCGGTTAACCACCCAATCACGCGGCAGGACAATCCCTCGCCAAAATAAAAATGGAACGCGCTGCTAAACTCATGGAGATGCCAAATGTGGGGTTTGTTTAGTAATTTCGCCGCAAGTGCACCATGCCCGACAGTAATGGTATTGCTGTAAACGACATCACACTTCCCGTTCACAATCTGTCTCATCGCGACTAATGTAGCTAGCCCAAACCGTACGGCCGCCTTCGACCTTTGCCATAAGTTGGGCTGCGGCAACAAAGCCAGCCAAGCCGAAAATACAATTCTGTAGAGAATTCCTCGCCGCGAGAGCTCTTCCGACAATGTTCCTTCGCCAGGCAAAAGAACCCGGCACTCCGCGCCGTTCTCCGTCAGAACGTCAATCGTTTCCAACAAAACTCTTTCCGCGCCGCCCAGTTTTCGAGAGTTTGAAATAAAGCAGATTCGCAAGATTCCGTCGCGATTTTTTAGCACTTTCAAGGCCGACCTTATCGACTTGGACTTTGGGCAGGCGATCCGCTGTTGGACATTTCCACTTCGCCAAGAAGTTGACGACCATCTTGGCGCCTGGGGATCGCGATATCTTTTCGGTGAGAATGACGAAGCTTGAACTCTCTCAGGCGTCGGACATACATGTGACTGTCAAATCTGGTCATTCGAATACAGGTCGTTTGGATGGGAAGGTACTGTTTCCAAATTTTCTTCAGGGCGTGGTATGACTCATAAAATTCTCTTGGCATGACAAGATTGAATTGTGTGTTGTGAATACAGAATGCCGGAATGGTGTAGCTTTGCATGCCCCTACTTTGCGCGGCCAGACAGATGTCAACGCCATAAAAATGGAAATGCGGCAACCGCTCGTTAAACCTTAATCCCGAAGATTTCCTAAGGATCAACACGATTTCATCCAGGGTTTGAACAGGCTGTGGGCTCGCCAGCGGAGCACCGATCCTGCCTTGCCCTGTCGAATAAACATACCCGACGTTTTCGCCGTGCTTGTCGATACCAAATACGCCAAGCACACCCCAGTGGGGATCTGTTCGAGCCAACGAAGTGATTGCATCCTGCACCTGGGCGAGCCATGTTGCCGGAAAAATCATGTCCTGGTGAGCGAAGATAACCAGATCGTGCACACTGTTTTCCAGCGCCTGGTTGTAAGCCCTCGCCGCTGAAGGAAAGTTTTCTTGCAGTAGAATTTGATGCGGATGCCCGTCCTGAAAACAAGGTGAAATTAAGAAGTTATTCTCGAGTACTGCCCGGTTGTTGACGCTGGTGACAAATGTAACGCCCGCAGTGTTCAAATCTTCATTCATAAGGCTTCCGTGGTGTCTTGGGAGTGCCGACAGGGACAGCGTCCATTCGCTGTGAGAACAGGAATGGACGCTTCGAACTATAAGAGCTATTTCTTTAGGAACCTAAGTTTGCTTGTCGGTTGGCTTGGCTCATTGCACAATCGCGGTCAGGCCAGCAGGTGGCGTCGGCGGAGTGGCTGCGGTGCTTGAACCGCTGCCAAACGCACCGGCGTTCCAGGAACTAGAGCGCGCGATAGGGGTTTTGGTGTGTCCTGCGCTCGTATCGCTGTTCAGCGGAGTAATGCCCAAGGTGGAAAGATTGACTCCGACGGTCAGGACTGGCGATCCGCTTTGTGGCATGCCCAAGCTATTCAGGCCCGAGGTAGGGTTATACAAACCGCTGCCATCCTTACCTGTTGCCGACTGCCATGCTGCAATAGTATCCAGGGAGGTAGTGTTATAGCTCCACTTATGCTGCCCACCGGAGGTCGCTGCTACGTAAACGTTATAGTTTAGAGAATCAAAAATCGTATTGATGCCTTCGAAAAACGTCACGCAACCAGACATGACGTTGTTCTCAAAGGTCAGATGGCGGGGGATGGAATTGTAATAGAGCGTACCGAAGTTGTAGCGAAGCCCGCCCTGATTATCACCGCCATTGGTGTCGTTACAGACGAAAGTATTGTTGTAGAAAACGGCGTTTCCGGTGATATAGGCCAAGGCGTTCGACACATTGTTATTGGAGGCCTGAATCCAAACATTGTTGTACCAAACCTGACTTCCACCGGGATTGCTCCCCTTGCTGCCGCCCTGCATAATTTCCTCAAATACATAAGAGGTATTGTTGACACCCATACTTCCACTAAACTTGTTGTTGTAAAACGTCCGTACTCCATCGCCAGCATATATATGTATCCCGTCATGGTGGTACAGGTTTACGGACGTATCCCAATTGGCGAAGTCATGAACCCAATTATCGTGAAAATTTAGGGTATAGGGCTGGTCTGTAGTGTCACCAAAAATAGCCATCGCGTGGTCAATATTGAAAATTTCGTTATTGTAGATGTTCAGAGTGACACCGGGATTTGTGTACTGTCCGATTTTTAGACACCAGTTCATGTCGTGCATCACGTTGTCGTGAATCGAAAAAGTTCCACTAGGATGATTCGCGAGGAAACAATTCAAGGAACCCACCGCCATCATCGTGTCAGAAACGCCCTGGTGGACATAAAGATTCTGAATATGTAGGTTTTTAACTTCGATGTTCGTTGCGTTATCAGCCCTGATGGCATCACTTTGTACATGACTTCCCAGGTTTGTACCATTAGCTGTATCTTCAATAACGCCATCGGTACCACCATCAAGCACAAGGTTGCTGCGGCCGTCTAAAATAAACCAAGCACCCAAAAAAGCAGGAGCGCTCAACTTCGCTCCGGATTCCCAAAGAATGGTGACGGGATTGCCGCTGCTGCCATTTCCCTGTGCCGTAAATGCGTTAGTGAATGTGCCGCAGAGATGGACGATAGTGCCAGCGCCAATCTGCGAGCTGCCGCTGCCCCAGTTCGCGGAATTATTAAACCAACTCGGAGGATGTACGTTATTGGTGCAAACTCCGTTGCCGCCGCCGTCCGGCGTAATATAGACGTCGCTGGCTTGCGCTGACGCCCCCCTCGCGGCCAAGCCGCTAAGCACAAGCACAACCAGTGCGGCCAGAATTAAGCGATGAATGTTGGTAAATGAAATTTTGGAAATGCCAATTATGATGCTCGGATTAAAGACTCTCACGATCCCTCTTTCGCACCTTTTTGTAGGTGGCTTCGCCCAGTACTCAAATTAGCAGTGTTACGGGCTTTCGCAACTGGACTGTAGGTCAAACGAGGTGCAGGGAGGGGGACCTGTACCTCTCGCGCTTGCGAATACGACTGACACCCATTATGAACACATGCAACCGCATCGCAGGTTTTGCTAAATACAGTGTGGTCCTAAAAGATGCTAATTCAATAGTAAACTATACAGTAAATCGCCGCGCGATTTAATTTGAAACTGTGAAGCGCTCCCAGTCTATTTCCATCCTTCGGACCCTGCGAAGCTGGCGCGCT
The DNA here is from genome assembly GCA_030838075.1 of Acidobacteriaceae bacterium. GTDB lineage: Bacteria > Acidobacteriota > Terriglobia > Acidiferrales > UBA7541 > Acidiferrum. The sequence continues at coordinate 27,351 of JAUTXJ010000186.1, read as the reverse complement.
GCATCAGTGACATGTTGTGATGCGCGTATTTGTAGAGCCACTGCGGCCAATGCAGCCAGTCGTAGCCGCCTTCCAGTTTTGCGCGGAGTAACGCGGCGTCGTCCCAGCTGTTCACTGGGAGCCTAGGTAAATAGTAGCGGTTATCGTGTTTGCCGGCCCGCCCGATTATTGTGGACACGCCATTCTCGAAGCCCAGGTTTTCCAGGATGCCTACCAGGAACTGCGTGAATGTTTTGTCTTCCTCGGGAAACGCAAATGGATAAGAAAACGATTCAACCGCCACGCCTAGCTTTTGTTCGATGGTTTCTTTCGAACGTCCCAATTCGTATTCGATTTGCTCGGGGTTAAGTGAACGCAAATCCGGGTGGCTAACGGTGTGCGACCCAAATTGAATTCCAGCTTTGTGAAGTTCCGCCACCTCAGACCAGGTTAGGTAATCCACGCCGTCAATGCGCACGGGAGTATTTTGAATGCGGTCGGTGGCCAGAAAAATAGTGGCAGTGAAGCCGCACTGCCGCATGGCCTCAAAAGCGTCGGTGTAAAAATCCCGGTAGCCATCGTCGAAAGTAATGACCACAGTTTTGGAAACGTCCTGTCCCGTTTCCATGGCCGTCCACATCTGCGTCAAGTCCATGGTGCGATAGCCGTTTTGCCGGAGCCATCGCATCTGGCGCGCAAAAACTGGTGGCGAACAATTGATCTGGTAATACGGGTGAGATTTTCCGAACAAACTATCCGAAACACTGTGGTACATGAGGATCGGCACACGTGCTGCCGACAGCGAGCGCATTACGCGCGCGAGCGGGTGTGAGAGATACACGGACGCCAGTCGGTCTATTCGTGGCATAAAAAACTCAGTGGAATACATTGGACGACGCGCCCTTGGGGCGTCTTTTGGTGATCGACGAAGGCTAACGACTCTGGATTACCGCGCGGACGTACCTGCTTTAGCGCGCGGCCCCGACTTTGGAAGTGGCAAATTCTTTTACGCTGCTGCTCACCAGGGCCAGTTGCTCTGGCTTCAGCTGCGGGAACATCGGCAGTGAGACGATTTCGAGCGCGACTTTCTCGGTAATCGGGAAGTCACCCTTCTTATAGTTCAGGTGCTGATATGCTTTTTGCAGATGCAGCGGTATGGGGTAGTGAATTCCGGTTCCGATACCCGCTTCGGCCAGATGTGCTTGCAACGCTTCGCGATCCGCCACCCGCACAACGTACAAGTGATAGACGCCTTTGGTCCACGCTGCTTCCACCGGAATTGTCAGCGCGCCTTTCACATCGGCAAATAACTCGTGATAGCGGTGCGCATGTTCACGGCGTGATTGATTCCATTTCGCCAGATGCCGCAATTTAACGGAAAGCCATCCTGCCTGGATGGAATCCAGGCGCCCGTTGTAGCCTTCGATATCGTGATAATACTTTTTTGCCTGGCCGTGGTCGCGAATCATCTTCATGCGCTTGGCCAAGGCCTCATCGTTGGTAGTGGTGGCCCCAGCTTCTCCGCAAGCGCCCAGATTCTTGCCGGGATAAAAGCTAAATGCAGCCGCCAAGCCAATCGAGCCCGCTTTTTTCCATCTATTTTCTTTCTTTGAAAAATATTCCGCGCCATGCGCCTGGCAAGCATCTTCGATGACCACCAGGTTGTACTTGGCCGCCAAGTCCATAATCGGATCCATGTCGGTGGTTTGTCCGTAAAGATGTACGGGCACGACAGCCGCTACGCGAAGGCCGCTCTTGCGCTCCGTGAGTTTTTTGGTCTTGTCGTCAAAATCACAGTTCGTTTCCAGATATTCGCGAAGTTTCTCTGGATCCATCGTGTAAGTGGACTCGTCAATGTCGACGAACGCGATTTGCGCGCCAGCTTGTGAGATAGCTTCCGTGGTAGCGATGAAGGTGTGAGGCACCGTGACGATGATGTCGCCTTCACCAACTCCGGCGGCCATGAACGCGAAGCGCAATGCATCCGTGCCGCTGTTCACACCGACGCAGTATTTGCTGTCGCAAAAAGCGGCAAACTCACGCTCGAAATCTTCCACCATCGGCCCACCGATGAAGCCTGCGTTGCTGAAGGCCTTCTTCGCCACCGCCAAAAGTTCTGCTTCCAACTCTTGATGCGGGGTGACCAAATCGAGAAATGGCACTTTGCTTGTCGGTGTCATCGTTACTTTTTCTCCTCTGAGATAAACCGCAGAAATTTTGCTGGATTGCCGGCCACGATAGCGTTGTCGGGTACGTCTTTGGTGACTACGCTGCCGGCGCCCACGATGGCGTTGGTTCCCACCGTAACTTTGCTCAGAATCGTTGCGCCCGAGCCGATGGAAGCACCTTTGCGCACCACGGTGTTCTCCACTTTCCAATCGGCTTCGGTTTGCAGTTCGCCTTCCGCGGTAGTGGATCGCGGGTAGGCATCGTTGATAAACGTCACACTGTGGCCGATAAAAACGTTGTCTTCGATGTTTACGCCTTCGCAGATGAAGGTGTGGCTCGAAATTTTACAGCGCCGGCCGACTCGGGCATTTTTTTGAATCTCCACAAATGCGCCGATCTTGGTTTCGTCTCCAACTTCACATCCATACATGTTGATGAATTTGGAGAGCTTGACGTTTTTCCCGAGCTTTACATCCGGGGCGATACACACGAATTCGTTCACAGCGTTACCGCCTCGCCGCGATTTCGCACCGACCTATCGGCGGCTTCCAGAATGCGAACAACCCGCAATCCAGCGATGCCGTCGTTAAAAGGAGTTTCATTTTTATCGATGCATTTAAGGAAATAAGCTGTTTCGGCGCGCAACGCTTCAATTTGTTCCACTTGGGGCGCCCACATATCTCCGGAACGGTAGCTGACCAGCAATTGATGCAGGGCGCCGGGCTTCGACATACTTACGCCCTTGTCGTAAATCTTGATTTTTTCATCAGCTTCCAGGTCGTTCCACACCAACATTTTTTTCTCGCCGCCGATCAGCGTGGTACGTACTTTCACGGGAGACAGCCAGTTGACATTGATGTGCGCAATAACGTGGCGTGGGAAATATACGGTGATGAACGCAACGTCCTCGACGCCGTTCAAGTGACATTCGCCGGTAGCCACCACCGCGTCCGGCTTGTCGCGAATCACATGGTCCATGATCGACAAATCATGTGGCGCCAGATCCCAGATTACGTTTACATCGTGCTGAAACAGCCCCAGATTGACGCGCAGCGAATCGTAATAATACAGATCGCCCAGCGCGCCCTCGTCCATGAGCTGACGAATTTTCTTTACTGCGCCGGTGAACAAAAAGGTGTGGTCCACCATGATCTTGAGCTTCTTGCGGTCGGCCAGCTCAATCAGTTCTTCTGCTTGGGTCACACTGCAGGTAAACGGTTTTTCCACGAAAACGTGTTTCCCGTTTTCTAGCGCTTTTTTCGCTAGTTCGTAGTGGGTCCAGACCGGCGTGACTACCGCGACCAGATCAATGGTCGAGGATTTCAATATTTCGTTTTCATCCGTGGTAAACGCCATTCCAGGATGAGATTTGTGCAAGCGTTCCTGGGTTTTGGGGTTTTTGTCGCAGACTAAAGTTACTTCGGAGGATTCATGAGTATGAAAATTGCGAACGATATTTGGACCCCAGTATCCATAACCAATTACACCAATGCGGATCATACGGCTCCTTGAGGATGTTCCATCCCTCGGCGTAGGAGGCAAAGCGAGGGACGCTTGCCGGGGCTGGAGTTTCGAACTCTGCGACTCCGCGGGACTAGTTTAAGATTACTGCATGCAACAGAAGTTGAGTGAGGATTTCGAGAGTTGGTTTCCTAACGAAAACCTTCAGTGAGCGCCGTCGCCAGAGAAAACCGCGGACGGTGTCTGAATCAGAATTTTGAGGTCCAGCCAGATAGACCAGCCGCGGGCGTATTTGAGGTCCAGGCGAACCATGTCATCGAAGCGCGTTCGGCTACGTCCCTCAACTTGCCAAAGGCCGGTAATGCCGGGCTTGATTTCCAGCACGCGACGACGATGCCACAGATCGTACGCACGGAATTCATACGCAATAGGTGGCCGCGGACCAACCAGCGACATTTCTCCACGCAACACGTTTATAAACTGAGGCAATTCGTCCAGGCTGGTCTTGCGAATGAATCGACCGATGGAAGTTACGCGAGGATCCTTCTGGATTTTGAAGATCGGCTGGGTGCCGTCTTCGGCAGTTTCACCAATCTGCCCGGATATGAATTGATTGACGTATTCCTGATGGATTTTAGCGTCGCAATTCGTATACATGGAACGGAACTTCAAGAAGGTAAAAGTTTGGCCGTACTGACCAAGCCTCTCTTGGCGAAACAAAACTGGTCCCTTGGAGGTTAGCTTGATCACAATAGCGATGGCCGCCAGCAGCGGAGCGGCGAATACCAGGGCCGTGGCGCTGCCGACAATATCCATGGCGCGCTTAATACCAAATGCCAACTTCCTGGAGTCTTCTTTCCTGGAGATGTCCGGGTACAAAGCCACGTTGGCTTCCGGGTTCGATTCGCTTTTCCCATGTTCTTCAGGGAAGAAATGAAACGAAACCGAAATTTTTGAACTCTTTTCCTTGCCTACGGTGTTCTGAAATGACGCGCGCAGTTTTTCGAGCAAACGTTCGTGAATGACGGCTGGAGAAGTTTCTCCGAGTTCCGTGCCAATGATTCCAACCAAATTGTTCTCAAGATACCAACCGAGAATGTCGGTCTCGCGCGTGGAATTGGTCAGCGCAGCACCTATTTTTCCCAAGGTCCGGCTCTTGTTGCCATCTTCCAGGGCCCGTTTTACGTCCACCAGAACCAGAACGAAGCGCTTCTGGGCACGTTCCGCTCGTCGGCGCTCCAGATACAACATAGACACGAAGGCGTCTTCACTCAGTAAAGCACGCGCCTCGTTCTCCATGCTGGTGGCTGGAGCATTGTCTTTCACTTGAAGCTTTTGTGCAGCCACTTCACTTCGCAGCGCAGTCTTTAGTGAGCTCATCGTCCTTTTTTCCGGTGCCTGGTCTTCCCGTTACTTAAATTCTTAAACGCGCGCAGGTATCGCCTCTGCCACGCGCTTCCTTGCTGCTGTCCGTTGCTGCCCTGGCTCCGCAACTGGGGAAAGCCAGTCTAGTTCGACTTCTAACGCCAACGATCGCTGTAGTAATGTGACAGACAAAACCACGCGATGGTTACCCTTAAAATTGACCAAAATACCCTGTAGGCCCGACAGGTGACCGTAATTGACCTGTACGTATTCGCCGGTTCGCAGATACGGCCAGGGTTGAGCGGGTATCCCCGAACTCACCGCGACCTGTAGTGCCTCGATCTCGGAATCCGCGATCGGAATCGCCACTTTTCCCGTTCCGACGATCTGTGTGACCCCGGTCGTCATCACCACCCGCTGCCGGTTTTCATAATCGAATCGGCAAAATACATACCCCGGAAACAATGCCTGTTGAAGCTCCTTGGTCCGGTCAGACCACTTTCTCAAACTCTTATACGTGGGCAGAAAACATTCGAGATTTCGAGTCTGTAGCTGAGACGCTACTAACTGTTCTTTTCGAGCGTGTACGTGAAGCGCATACCACTTTAGACCTTCGTTTTTGCCGTCCAATTTAGCGTTTAGGAGGTCCAAATCTCGTCCCCTTGGATGGGCTACCGCCACAAAACTCCCACCACGGCTTCCCTATCCCCCATACAGAAGGCAATTAGTCTGCCACTACTACCGGGACCCGATGATCCCGCAACAACCCCGCGTCTAATATTAACAACCATATTTTCAGTGACTTGCGCTTCACTGCCGATCGTCCTACTTTGGTATAGTACGCCCTTCAAACTGAGACCGTTATCCAAATGAGAAAACCGATACCGTATAGTTGCAAACAGCTTCCGAGCCACTCTCCCTCACATTTTAAGAAAGCCCACCGGAGCGCGTAAACCGCTCATATCCAAGACATTACACGTCCCGCAGGCCAAATATCTACAGGTTTCACCTTAGATTGGACGCCCGCCGATGGTACTCCTGAGCGGTAATTTTGCACTTTTCGGTCAGTTTTTACCGGACTGTCCGGTATTCGCGTTTGGTATTGTTTTCCCAAGATTGCCAGCGGATTTGCCGCAGACAACGCGCTAGATTCGAATCGGGAGCGTGGGGGCCGACTTCAGGTCAGTATAACCCATCCACAAAAGTCCAAAGGACGAAAATCGCGCGGCCCTGAACTCCTGAAGCGGTCGCTCCTACCGGCAATCATTCAGCTTGCCTTGCAGCTGGCGGCACGCGATGATTTTCACTCCCGCACTCCCAAAAACCGCGTTGACCGAATTTCTCCTTCGACAATGAGCGCCGCGACAAATTCGGGTGCCGGCACGAAAGAGCGCATGCTCCATCGACCGCTGTCCGCGCTTCGCAGCGTTGCCGGTTCGCCCGGTTTCAATGAGACGTCGAAGCTGTCGAGTGGAATTTGCAATCCGTCGCCATGAGCTTTTATGTAAGCCTCCTTGCGAGTCCAACAGAGAAAAAATGCCGTGTCGCGAAGTTCATTCGGCACTTCTGCAACCTCTTTCTGTTCCGCCGCCGAAAAATAACGCGCGGTGATCCCTTCGCCGGCAAATCCAGGCCGGATTTTCTCCGTGTCGATTCCTAGCTCGCGTCCCATGCAAAATCCATAAAGCGCAAGGCCGTGAGAGTGCGATAAGTTAAAATGCAGGGGGGCCAGATCGTCGAGTAACGAAAGCTTTCCGTAACGCCCCGTTTTGAATTGCACAACATTTGGCGGACAATGCAGGTATCTTCCAGCGAGTTCCCTGAGTCTTCCCCGGGCCACGATAAAATGATCGCGATCGCGCGGAAAAACGAAGCGCTGCGCCCGCGAAATTTCATCCTTACTTAAATACGAACAAAGTCGAGCGCGTTCCGCTGGTTCCACATCTAGCCAGGCACGCCAAATATGTAATTCGTCTTGCTGGAGTGAAAGCTCTGGCGGAGGCTGGGACCAACTCACGGCTTCCATGGCGGGTAAGCACATCATCCGAGGATCCCGCGCGCACAGGTCAAGGGAACGAGGTTACCAAGAAGAATAAGCATCTTAGTTGCGGCGTTATAGGAATCAGTCAACGAACACGGGTTCAAGCACCCGGTCCGTTCCTTCGGCCACTTCCTCAGCGTGAGGACCTAAGCATAGTCTGAGCTTTTCTGCCAGTAACCGGCAGAAGGGCTCGATTAGCATCCCCTTCTGGTAGACCTCCAGTGCATGGATCTCCAGACCCTCTCGCACAAACGGACCCCATCCCAAATCGGGACTATCATAGTTGACGAAAGAGCCTTTTGACCGAATGATGGCCACGCGCCCAGCATAAGGGCGCGGCAAGTACTGGGCAGCGGCGTCATCATTTACGCGCTTGATCATTAAATGAGGATAGCCATTCTGCGAGGCATGGCCCGCCAGCCGGCGGAACTGGGACTGTGCAGTACGGAACCTGATGCCGAGCCTTGTTAACGCGATATCCATTTTTTCACTTAAAAACTTCTTGCGGTCTTCTCCGCGAATGGAAGTTGCGTTGGCTGCGTGAAACCACAAATTCTGTAATAGGTGCAAAGGTTTTTGTAATATGGCTTGCGTGCGGCCAGTAGACACGGCGCTGTCATTATACGTATCCAGCATAATCACGACTTCGACCTTTTGGCCCTGATCGGTCAGCTGCTGGGCGATTTCGAATGCTATGGTTCCTCCCAAACAATAACCACCCAGAAAATAAGGCCCGTGCGGCTGCAGCGCCACAATTTCTTTAATGTACTCAGCGGCCATATCGTGAACGGTGGTAGAAAAATTTCCCTCCGTGTTTAGACCCTGCGATTGCAAACCGTACACGGGCTGGTCTAGTCCGAGATGACTTGTTACCTGCCGGTATAAGAGCACATTGCCCTCAGCGCCGTGCACCAAAAACAACGGGGGCTTTGATCCCAGAGGTTGTATCGGCACCAGCGACGACCAGGAAGGTTGCCAATTTTCCTTCCGCAATACCTGGGCTAGGCCGTTAATCGTCGGGGCCTGAAGTAGGGTGGCTAGTGGTAATCGCCGGTGATAAATTTTTTCAATTTCCATGATTACCCGGACAGCCAGCAGTGAATGGCCGCCCAACTCGAAGAAATCATCATTGATGCTTACGCGCTTTACTTTCAGGATCTTCGACCAGAGTTGCGCCAGCGTGTCTTCGACGGCATCCCTCGGGGCAACAAACGCTCCCTTCGCTTCAACGACGCCCTGGTTTGGCGCGGGCAAAGCTTTCACATCGATCTTTCCGTTGGGCGTGAGCGGCAGTTTTTCCATGCGAACAAATGCCGAAGGCACCATGTACTCCGGAATTTCTTTCTTCAGGTGAGCTCGAAGTTCGCTGAGATCCAGAGTTCCGTCTCCTTGCGCTTCGAAGTAAGCAACCAGCACTTTGTCGTCGGGTGTGTCTTCACGCGCAGTGACCACACATTGTTTAATGCCGGCATGTTTACTCAGCACCGCCTCAACTTCGCCAAGTTCGATGCGGAAGCCGCGAATCTTTACCTGGTGATCGATACGCCCGAGATATTCGATTTCACCAGTTGGCAGGCGACGCGCGAGATCGCCGGTTTTGTACAACCTTGCGTTCGGGTCAAACGGACTCTGAATAAAGCGCTCCTGCGTCAACTCAGGGCGGTGCAAGTACCCCTGCGCAAGTCCGGCGCCCCCTATATACAGCTCGCCGACTGATCCGATAGGGACCGCATTGCGTTCTACGCCTAGTATGAAGATTTGAGTGTTAGCGATAGGCCGTCCAATCGGAATTGGGCCGTCGGCCACAGTCACTTTATGGATGGCCGACCAGATGGTGGTTTCCGTCGGGCCGTACATGTTCCACAATTCGGCGCAACGTGACAGCAACTCTCGTGCTAAGTCAGGAGGAAAAGCTTCGCCCCCGCAGAGAACTTTTAGGTTGGCAGAACCACGCCAACCTACGCCGATTAATGCCCGCCACGTAGCGGGAGTGGCTTGCATTACGTCGCATTGACAGTCGGCCATCTTTCTCATCAATCGCGTGGGGTCGTAGGCGTCTTCGCGGCTGGCAATCACTAACCGCCCTCCGCTGACGAGCGGCAGATAGAGTTCCAGCCCGGCGATGTCGAAAGACAATGTCGTCACTGCCAGAATTGTATTCTTTGCAGTAAAGCCCGGCTCGCGCTGCATCGATAGCAGAAAATTCACAACCGCCGAATGCGGGATTTCCACGCCCTTGGGCCTGCCGGTCGAACCTGAGGTATAGAGCACGTACGCCAGACGGTTCGAATTCATGTGCGTTGGGCCCACAAAATCGCCGCTACACGACATGATCTCATCCGAGTCCGAGTCAAGGTGGACAACCACTGGCGGCCGGACCTTTAGTTTCTGGTCAAGAGCCCGGTGGGTGACCAACACTCGCATGCCACTGTCTTCCACCATGTAGTCAAGCCGGCTTTGCGGGAAAGCGGGATCGAGGGGCACATAGGCACCGCCCGCCTTTAAAATTCCGAGCAGTGCAACCACCATTTCTATCGAGCGCTCTATGCAGACGCCCACGAGTTGGTCAGGACCAACTCCCAGCCCGGCGAGATGGTGTGCAAATTGATTGGCACGATAATTTAACTCGCTATACGATAAAACGCGCCCATCGAACGATACTGCTGGGCCTTCGGGCGAAGCCAAAACCTGGCGTTCGATCATTTCATGAAGCAGGCCTGCATTGATGAACGTCGGCGACTCTTCGCCCTTGGATAACGACAGCAATTTCTGCAGTTCGCTTTCGTTCATTAACTGTAACTGTGAAAGCTTTTCTGCGGGATTGGCTACGATGCTCGCCAGTAATGTCTGATAATGATTCAGCCAGCGTTCTACGGTAGCAGCACTGAACAAATCAGTGTTGTAATCGCACTCCACGTATAATTCGCGCGGGCCGTCGACGAAATTAAAGAAGAGATCGTAATGCAATGCCCGCTTCGGATTGCGTTCGCAAGAAAATTCCGTGCCAGAGAATTGCGCGGTGGCCACTTCGCGATCCACGTTGAAAACAACCTCCACCAGCGGTGGCCGTCCCGCACTGCGCGATACCGAGATGTGCTGGAGCATCCCGCCAACGGTCGCCTGATGGTGCTCGTAAGCGTCCAAAACGCGTTTTTTCACGGCGGCTAGGTTTTCCCGGAAGGGCGCGTTGGGCTGAATCTGCGTGCGGATCGGAAGCAGGTTCACGCAATGGCCAACCAGACAGGACTTTCCAGACATGGATTGACCGGCAACGCCCAGACCGAGCACTATGTCGGTCTGACCCGTAAGGCGGTAAAACAATGTATCAAGTGCGGCCATCAGCATGACGACAAGCGTGGTTCGTTGCTGCCCGGCGACCCGTTTCAGCGATTGCTTCAACTGGGGATCGAATACTCGTTTCAAGGTGGCCGCACGGGCGGAGCGAACCAGAGGACGCGAATGGTCGGCGGGAAGATCAAGCGGCGCCGGCACATCCGCAAACTGTTGGCACCAATACTCCATCGCCCCGGCAACTTCAGGGCTGTCCGGCTGGCTAGCCAGCGCATATTCCCGGAAAGATTCCGGCGCGTCCAGCACTGGTTGAAGGCCTTGCTTCAGTGCGGAATAAATAGTGGAAAGCTCACTAACGATAAGTCCTCCGGACCAGCCGTCGCAAATAATGTGATGAGCAGTCCAAATCACTACGTGATGCTCGCCTGACAAGCGCACGATGCGTACACGAACCAGCGATCCAACGACGAGATCGAAAGGTTCAGAAACTTCTTGTTCCATTACCCGTTCAAGTTCGCGCTCCCGCTCACCATCTTTTTTGGCCGATAAATCGATGAGCGGAACTTCCAGTTGAATCTTGGAGTTCACACGCTGCCATTGGCCGTCGGCACTGAAGCTTGCGAGAAGTATTGGGTGGCGCTGAATAATTTGGCGCACCGCGGAACGGAATAATTCCACATCAAAGTTCCCGCGAAACTCCAGCTTTAGCGATTCGTTATACCCGACCGCCGCATCTCCGCCCATCTGCGCCGCTAGCCAGATTTCTTTCTGCGCTTCGGTTAATGGAAACTGATCGACTCCACCAACACTTGAGGCGACAGGTACGATCTCGCGCTCTTTAGACGGGGCGGCTGCAGCGTCGGTCTTCACTGTCAAAACTTTTTTGGAGCCGGAACTTGGCGGTGGCAGGAAACCCGCATCAACCATCGCCTGCAAACTTTCTCGAAACGCGGTCAGCAGCTTGGTGAGGTCGGCCTCGCTGTGCGCCGTCGTCAGCACGAACGCACGGTTGTCCCATATGTGAATTCCGCGCTCGCGCAGCATGTAATGCAGCAGCGCTGCATACTTCTGATCAGACGGAAAAGTAAGCTGCATCAGTGAGCTGAACTGCGTAATGTGATAGGGCGCCTGGAATTCTTCAATGATCGCGCGTAATTGATCGGCAAGCCGCGCCGTTCTCGCCGTCAAATGTTTCTGCAGGTCCGGGCCCTGCTCTTTCAAATGCAACAGCACCGCTTTAGCCGCGGCCAATGCCAACGGGTGCCGAACGAAGGTTCCGGCAAAAAATGTTACGCCTACCTCCGGAAACGAAGTGTCGCCATAGTTCCATTGCCCGCCGTCGAGCGCGTCCATATATTTTGGATCGCCGGTCACCGCGCCAATTGAAATCCCGCCGCCAATTACTTTTCCGTAGGTCGCCAGATCGGCACGCACGCCAAAATAAGCCTGCGCTCCTCCCGGCTCAACGCGGAATCCGGTAACCACCTCATCAAAGATGAGCGCTGATCCCGTTTCTTTAGTTACTTTTCTTAGTTCGTGCAAAAATTCGCGGGGCTGCAAATCCAATCGCCGGCTCTGCACCGGCTCGACCAGCACTGCGGCGATTTCCGATCCGCGCGCGCGCAAAATATCCAGCGATTGCGGATTGCCGTAATCCAGCACGATCACTTGTGACACCGCGCTGGCCGGTACCCCCGGAGCGCTCGCGGCGGTCCGCGTTTCGCCATTCACCGTGAGCGGCCGGAAAAGCACTTCGTCAAAAATCCCGTGATACGCGCCGGCAAACACCGCAATCTTGTCGCGTCCCGAGACTGTTCTGGCGACGCGTGTGGCAGCCAAAACCGCTTCCGACCCGGTATTGGTGAATGCCACCCGTTGCATCCCGGTGAATTCGCGAACCAGTTCTGCGACTTCTCCAGCGATGGGCTGAATCGGGCCAATCTCAAATCCCAGATCCAGCTGCTTCTTCACCGCTTCGACAACGAATGGCGGCCGGTGCCCAAAGATGCTGGCCCCAAAGCCCATGACGAAATCCACATATTCGTTGCCGTCCGCGTCCCAGACTTTTGATCCGTCCGAATGCGTGGTGAAAATCGGATAGACCATGTCTTTCCACAATTGTTTGAAGCCACCAACGGAACGGGGGTCCGCAAGAGTCGGACGATTTTTTATCGCTAACTTCTTCGATTCCGCGGTTCGCTTCGTATAGCGGGCAATAAGCTCTTTGAGCGCGGCAGTTTGCTCGGCGGTCATCGCCATATCCGCTGCACGATCGATGGGCTTAAACGGCCCGTGCGATTTCACTTCAGACTTCACCACCATGGGAACAGAAGGTGCCATCGCAGCCGCGGGGGTCGGGATTGAAACTGGCGTAGACGCTGCCGGCTGCGCGGGAGCGCGGCCCATCAGCTGTAAAACTTGCTGCGTCAATGCTTGTTGTTGCTGCAATATCTGTTCAAGAATCGAAGTCGGTATGTTGCCGATTCCCAAATTTCCCGCTGCAACGGTTTGCTGCGTGGTCGGGGTTGTTGGCAGCTGCGCTGGCGCTGCGGGAGGCGCAAAAGCTTCGGCGGGTAGCGTGGCGTCCAGGTGTTCTGCAATTTGTTGCAGCGAGCCCAATTCCTCCATCAATTGGCGGAAAGTTATGGGCACGCCGAGTTTCCGATGAAAAACCTGCGCGGCTTGCGTCAGCAAAAGCGAGTCCAGGCCCAATTCCAGAAGGCTGATAGCCGGGTCCACCTGAGACAGGTCGTAGCCGCTGAGCTCTTCGAGTAGCGTCCGGGAAGCTGCAAGCAAGCGATCTTTGCGCGGAAGCGCAGGCTCTGTCGGAGTTGTGGCCTGCACCGAAACCGCCGTCGGCTGCGAGGCTTGAATCTCGGCGTTTGTCGTAGTCGCCGCATTTCCGGCGATTGGCGTGGAAAACTGTGTGACGGAAGACGGGGTGCCTGCAGCCTTAATTGCCGATTCCGGCCAATGACGTTTGCGTTCGAAGGGATACGTTGGCAGCACCGCGCGTCGTCTGCGTTCATTGGCATAAAATTGCTGCCAATCCACGCTGATGCCGTTCATCCACAGCCGCCCTAAGGTATCCAGTAGTCCGTGTGGCTCCTGCTCACCGGTCATAGCCAGCGAAGCCAGCACCGTCTGCTCGGTTCCTTTGGAGGAATGTTGTCGCGCTAACGTGCTCAGCGTTTGTCCCGGTCCGACCTCGAGCAGCACGTACTTCGAGTCCTTCATCAACTCCGCAACGCCATCGGCAAAGCGCACCGTCTGCCGCACGTGTCCCGCCCAATATTCCGGGCTCTTCGCTTCCGCGGGTGTAATCCACTTCGCGGTGACATTTGAAACATAAGGGATTTGCGGTTCGCCAAATTTTATTTTCCGCAGCAATTCGGCAAACGGAGCCAGCACCGGCTCCATCATCGGAGAATGAAACGCGTGGGACGTCTGTAATCTTCGCGCCGCAATTTTCTTTGTCGTCAGCTCTTCTTCAAGCTTGGCAATCGCTTCGTTCGAACCGGAAACCACGCACAGATTCGGAGAGTTGATAGCCGCAATCGCAAGCTGCGGATTCAGCAGCGCCAGCACTTCTTTTTCGGGCAGCCGAATCGCCAGCATCGCGCCCCCAGGCTGCGCCTGAACCAGTGTCGCGCGCCGCGCGATGAGAATGAGCGCGTCTTCCAACGTAAATACCCCGGCGAGGCAGCCCGCCACATACTCACCGACGCTGTGGCCGATCATTGCGGACGGCTTGATGCCCCACGACATCCACAATTTCGCCAACGCGTACTCAATCACAAATAAGGCCGGCTGCGTGAACCGCGTCTGCCTTAGCAATTCGTCAGACTTTTTATTCGCACCCTCGGCAGGAAACATCACCTCACGGATGTCAGTCTTCAACTCTGGCTTAAGCAACTCCGCGCAGCGATCCACTTCCGCCCGAAAAGTTGGCTCGGTGCGATACAGTTCCGCGCCCATGCCCGCGTATTGCGCGCCTTGCCCGGGAAACATGAAAACCACCGGATGATCGACCGACTTATGATGACGTGTAAAAACCCGCTTGGGATCCTTGGCCTCCAGCGCCGCCGCGCCTTCAGCCGCATCAGCGCAGGCCATCGCGCGACGGTGAGCGAATTCACTCCGACCCGTTTGCAGCGTAAACGCGGCGTCCGCAAGGTCGCTACGTTGTCGTGAGCCTTCATTACGGACAGCAATGGCCTTCAAATGTTCGGATAAGTTTTGTGTGGCGCGCTCCAACGCATCCGGAGTCTTGGCGGACAACACCACCAATTGCCATGGCCGGGACGGCCCAGATGGCTCAGTTTGAGGCGCTTCTTCCAACACCAGGTGCGCGTTGGTTCCTCCAGATCCAAACGAACTAATGCCTGCTCGGCGGGGCACGTTTCCGCCCCTGCGCCATTCCTGCAGCGCGGTATTTACATAGAACGGCGTCTTCTCAATTTCCAATTTAGGATTCGGTTTCGTGAAGTGCAGACTCGCGGGAATAATTTTGTTATGCAGCGCCAGCGCGGTTTTAATTAATCCCGCAACACCCGCCGCCACATCCAGGTGCCCAATATTCGACTTAACCGAGCCGATGGCGCAGAACTGTTTGGCCTGCGTAGCCATCCGAAACGCTTTCGTTAATCCCGCGACTTCGATGGGATCACCAAGAGGTGTTGCGGTCCCGTGGGCTTCCACATAAGTGATCGTTTCCGGATTCACGCCAGCTAGCGCCTGGGCCATGGCCACCGCTTCCGACTGGCCTTCCACTCCCGGCGCACCAAAACTTACACGCTGCGAACCATCGTTATTTAATCCAACGCCTTTGATCACCGCATAAATCTGGTCGCCGTCTTTAACGGCATCTTCCAGCCGCTTCAAAACCACTACGCCCACGCCGTTGCTGAACGTTGTGCCCTCAGCCTTGGCGTCGAATGTCCGTGTATGCCCGTCCGGCGATCCAATATTGCCTTCGTCGTAGTAGTAGCCGCGCTGTTGCGGAACTCTTACAGACACGCCGCCGGCTAACGCCACGTCGCATTGAAACATCAGCAACGATTGGCAAGCCTGCCCAACGGCCACCAGCGAAGTAGAACAAGCCGTAGCGACGTTCAGCGCTGGCCCCTTCAGTCCCAACTTGTAGGCCACCCGGGTCGTTAAATAATCTTTGTCGTTTCCGAACATCACCAGGTCGGATCCGACCAATTCCATCAGCTCCGGCCGAGGCTCCAAAGCGTGGTGCACGTAGGTATTTGAGCTGGCACCCGCAAATACGCCCACCGTTCCAGCCATCTTGTCGGGCGCATAGCCAGCACGTTCCAGCGCCGCCCAGCATGCTTCCAGAAATACCCGCTGCTGCGGATCCATGACTTCCGCTTCTTTCGGGTTCACTCCGAAAAAAGCCGCGTCGAAACAGTCCGCGTCCTTCAAAACTCCGCGCGCCGCGACATACTGCCCGCGACGCTTTAGTTCCGCAGTATCCAAACCAGATGCAGCTAACTCGTCATCGTGGAAGAAGGAAATGCTCTCGCGGCCCGCGACGAGGTTCGCCCAGAATTCCTCGACGCTCTCCGCTCCGGGAAAGCGCCCAGCCATTCCAACGATTGCAATGCCTTCTAATTGCTGTTCGTCGTTCATTCACGACCCTAATGCTGCTTCGCAAAGTACGTGCTTAAGTCCGCGCCGGAGTTACCCAGTGCAACTTTTGGGCCACTCCGGCCGTCCTTACTCTGTGATTCCATGAGGCTTAACCTAATTTCTGGTCCTACTTTTCCTCAATCCAAGCGCTGATGGATAATAAATTCCCTAAAATGCTCTTTGCACCCGCATGGCAGCCTTTCTGGTCACTTCTTGGTCGGCGCCCGCATCTGCGATAGAGCCTTTTTCTGGCGTTGCGCTCGGTCGCGCCACTGCTCGCCCTTTTCAACTGCTTGGCCCGCCGGCTGGCTGAGGTGCCGCGCCAAGGCCCGCACGGTGGGGTGTTCAAACAGTGCCACAATCGGAAATTCCGAGTTTAGCTTTTCCCGCAGCAAACTGTGCATTTGAACCAAGAGCAGCGAGTGCCCGCCAAATTCAAAAAAATTCGTCTCCACGTTCACTTGCTCCAACCCAAACATTTTTTGCCACACCGACGCGATGTTCTTCTCCATCTCCGTTTGCGCCGGCACGAAATTCTGCGCTTGCGCGTCCGCTAAAGATGGCTTCGCTTCTGCGGCCGGTGCAGGGCGTGGCGATAACAATGCTTGCAACTCACCGACCCGCTTGTCAAAAAATACCGGAGCGAGTTCCAGCAGAATCTCTAAATCCCGCTTCCACTGTCCTATCGTCGCAGCTGCAATACTCTTGCGATCGTAAATCAAAGTTAGGCGCAACCACTCACCCGGCTCCGCGAGTAAGAGCACCGGATAGTTGGTATGGATCGGCCCGGCAAAATCCTCAATCTGAATTTTTTCACCCAGACGCCGCGCTGAGTCGTCAATCAGGTAATTCTGAAATACGATTAAACTGTCAAACAGCCGGTAGCGCCACGGCACTTCGCTGTTGCGTTGTATTTCCATCAACGGAGTGAACTGAAACGCATTTAACTCCAGAAGCCGGGCGTGAAGTTTGCGGAAAAATTCGCTGCCAGTTTCGTTTTCATTTACTTCGACGCGCACTGGCAGGTTATTTGTAAAAGGTCCTACAATCGATTCCGCGCCGGGCAAATCCGTGGGGCGGCCGGAGAACGCGGCTCCCGCCACGACATCAGTTTCGCCGCTCTGGCGGCTTAAAAGTATCGACCAAACCCCATGGACCAGCGTGTTAAGCGTCACCTGCAGTCGTCGCGCGGCGGTTTGCAATGCGCTTGTTGCATCCGCTGAAAGTTTAATTACCTGTTCCGGGTACCGTTCGCCTCCGGTATCAACGGGTCGCTCACGGATCAGCGCAGTGGGCTTGCGGAATCCCACGAGCTGCGTGTGCCAGAATTTGGCGGATTCCACAGTCGATTGGCGCGAAAGCCATTCCAGGTAATCGCGGTACGGGCGAGGCGCTTCCAGTTGCGGAGCAGCACTCTGGGCATACGCTTCATAAAGCCTGCTGGCATCGCGGAAAACCAGCGGCCACGACCAGCCATCGAGCAGCATGCCTGGCACACTCCACAAAAACCGCCATGTCGTGTTCTCAAGCCGAACCAGCCTGAAGCGCATCACCGGTGCGTGCGTCAAGTCCAGCGCTTCACCGCGATCTTCCTTTAGCAACGCGTTCCACCACTCCTGCTGTTGTTCGGGTGGCGTGCCGCGCCAATCTTCCATCGTCCATGGCGGGCGAACGTCGCGGTGGACGGCCTGCAGCGGTTCGCGCAATCCGGCACTCAATACACTCGAGCGCAAAATCGTGTGCCGGCGGATTGTGTCGTTCCACGCGCGTTCGAACGCCTCCGCGTTCAAATCCCCGCGTAAGGTGCAATGCCACTGATCGAAAGCAGCTTGCGCCGAGCCCTGATTCGCAGAAAAGAACAGCGTCTGCATTGGCGACAAAGGGTAAATATCTTCGATACCCGGCTGCTCAGCCAACAAGCGATCCAGTGAAGCCTGGTCAATTTTGGCCAGCGGAAAATCCGAAGGAGTGCGACCGCCAGCATCAGGCAACTGGCAATGAGCAATTACTTCTCTTAGCGCTTCTGTAAAGCCGTTCGTAAATTCCTGAATTTTCTTCGCATCATGAAGCCCAGCGCTGTAAGCAAACTCAAATTCCATCCGCGCATTCCTGACCAGGCTGTTTATTTCCAGCACGTGCCGGCGTTTCTGCTTGGGGCTGTGCCAAGGTCCGCTTGATTCCGCTGCAAAGCGCAGCAGTTTCGATTCCGCAACGGCGCTATCCAATTGCCCCAGGTAGTTGAAAACCATCGCTGGTTCGGGTCGCGATTTAAGTGCGCTGTGGCTGCTCAAGTAACGAAGGATTCCATAACCTACGCCGCGCTGCGGGATACGGCGCAATTGTTCTTTCACGGATTTCAGCGCCTCGCCAGGCTCCCAATTGTCTCCGGAGTCGTTCAACTCCAGACGCACAGGAAAGATCGACGTGAACCACCCAGCCGTTCTACTGACGTCCACGTCTTCAAATAAATTTTCCCGGCCATGCCCCTCCAGATTTGTGTACAACGTTCGACTCCCGGTCCATTGCACCCACGCGCGAGCCAACGCTGTGAGCAGCACGTCATTAATCTGCGTGTAGTAGACTGCAGGAACGCGTTGGAGCAGAGCTTGTGTTGCATCTTCATCCAGCGTCACCGTTATCTTTTTTGCGTCGCCTTCAGTGTTTGCCGCGTCCGCCGCGTCCATCGCTAAAGGCTTCAACGCTTCAGTGACCTCGTTCGGTTCGGTGACCGCTGTCCAGTAGGACAATTCCTGTTTCAAGGAAGGTGAATCAGCGAGCGTCTGCAAACGCTCGGCCCAGGTCTTGTAAGGGGCCGTCTTCGCGGGCAATGCGACTCTTTGCCCCGCTTTAATTTGCTGATACGCGGTCTCCAAATCCTCCAGCAACGGTCGCCACGAAATTCCGTCGACTGCCAGGTGATGCACCGCAAAAAGCAGCCGGCCGGGCTTTCCATCGCCCAAATTAAAGTAGACCACACGCCAAATCGGTCCGTTTTGCAGGTTGAGGCTGGCTTGTTGTTTCGCCGAATTCGATTCTATAGCGGCACGCTGTTCCGGCTCTGAAAGATTAGAGATGTCAATCCATTCGAGAGACAGCCGCACTGTAGAATCGGTATAAAACATTTTCCAGGTGCCGTTTTCCTGTAGCGCTCGCAATCGCAGCGCATCATGATGCTTGCTCAATTCCGCAAGCACTTGCTCGAGAACTCCGCGGTCCAAATTTTCCGTCACGTTAAACAGAAAGGCCTGGTTGTAATGGTGAAGGTCTTCTAAATTTTGTTCGAAAAACCATTTCGCGATAGGCGTGAGAGGTACGTCACCGGCTGCTTCTACAGCAGAAGGATTTTCACTTTCTGCCACACCAGCAACACCCGCAAGAGACGCGATGGTTTGATTCGCAAACAGCAATTTTGGCGTAAGCTTCAACCCTTCTCGCCGCGCCGCCGAAATAATTTGAATGCTCAGAATCGAATCGCCGCCCAGCTCAAAAAAATTGTCTTCGATGCCCACTTTCTCTACGCGCAGCGCTTTTGACCACACTGCCGACAATGTTTTTTCTGCTGCCGTTCGCGGCGCAATGTATCGCCGGGTTAGTTCAGGCCGCTGGCTTTCCGGAACCGGCAACGCTTTGCGATCCACTTTGCCGTTGGCCGTCAACGGCAGCGCTTCCAGAAACATGAATGCCGCCGGCACCATGTAATCCGGAACCTTTTTCTTCAAATGCTCGCGCAGGACGCTGACTTCCGGCGCTGGCTGCGAAGCAACCACGTAAGCCGCCAGGCGCTTCACGCCCGGCTCATCTTCGCGCGCCATCACTACCACGGAGCGCACTGCCGGATGTTGCAGCAACACCGACTCAATTTCCCCAAGCTCAATACGAAACCCGCGAATTTTTACCTGATGATCGATGCGCCCCAGATACTCAATGTCCCGCCCCGGCAAAAACCGCGCCAGATCGCCTGTTTTGTAAAGCCGAGCGCCTTTGCGCCCGGTAACACGATCCGGAATAAAACGCTGCTCGGTCAGCTCCGGGCGCCGCAAATATCCGCGAGCCAGCCCCGCGCCGCCGACGTGCATTTCCCCAGGCACACCGATGGGCGCCAGTTGTCCGTTCTCATCCAAAATATAAATTTGCAAATCGGGAATCGGCACGCCAATCACGCTGCCGGAGTTCAGATCTTCCTTCGAAAGTGGCCGATAAGTGACGTGCACCGTCGTTTCCGTGATGCCGTACATATTTACAAGGCGCGGCCGTTCGTCCCCGTGCCGTTCGAACCACGGACGCAAACTCTGCATCTCCAGCGCTTCGCCACCAAAAATTACGTAACGCAACGCTAATTCCTTCTGGCCCACCGCTTCTTCCGCCTGAATCAGCTGGCGAAATGCCGACGGCGTCTGATTCAACACTGTGACCTTTTCCCGCGCCAGTAATTCGTAAAATGCTTCCGGTGACCGACTCACCAGGAAAGGAACGACCACAACTCGCCCGCCATAAAGCAGCGCGCCCCAAATTTCCCAAACACTAAAATCAAATGCGCATGAGTGGAATAGTGTCCAAGTGTCGTGCTCGTTGAAATGGAACCAGCTTTCCGTAGCACGCAGGAGCCTGGCTACGTTGCGGTGTGTGACTATGCAACCCTTCGGCTGGCCGGTAGAACCCGAGGTGTAAATCACATAGGCCATGTGATCCGGTGTTACCCGCGGCTCGGGATTTGTTGTAGGTTGCGACCCGAGGAATGCTTCCGCATCGTCTAGAAAAATTGTCCGGGCTTGATGTTGTGGCAGCCCCGCCGCCAATTTTTTTTCCGTGAGAAGCACCGGCGCCTGCGCATCTTTCAGCATGAAAGCCAGCCGTTCTTTCGGATAACTCAGGTCGATGGGAAGATAACCGCCGCCGGCCTTCAATATACCCAGAATGGCAATCACCAAATCTATTGAGCGATCAATGCACAGACCAACCAGTACGTCGGGAACAACCCCACAGGCGATCAGATAGTGCGCGATTTGGTTGGCACGCTGGTTTACTTCGCCATAGGACAAAGTTTGTGAGTCGCACGTAAGCGCCGGGGCGCTAGGCGATGTTGCAGCATAACGTTCAAACCAATGATGCAGGCACTCCACATTGTTGAAGTCAGCCCCGTCGGCATTGACGAAAGAGAGCATCCGATGCATCTCTCCATCCTCCATCATGGAAAGCGCCGCGAGAGAAGTTTCAGGAAATTCACAGCTTTGCGCCAACAAATGAGTGAAATGACCCAGCATGCGTTCCGCTGTTTCGGGCAGAAACAAATTCTTGTTAAATTCGAGCGCCAACTCGTAGCCATCCGAGGCAGGCGTTACTTCCAGCACTAAGTCGAATTTGGCACCGCCATTGTGCAACGGCATGGAGGTTACCTTTAACCCGCCAGGGTTAAAGACCTTATCGATGTCGTTTTGTAAAACCAGCATTACCTGAAAAACCGGCGAATACGTTAAATCGCGCGCGAGGCCGAGCTCGTTCACTAAATGATCAAATGGCAAGTCCTGGTGAGCCAATGCTTCCAGCATTTTGCCGCGTGTCAATTGCAGGTGCGCCTTAAAAGACATTTTTTTATCGACCAGCGCGCGAATGGTCAGCGTGTTTACGAAACAACCGATCAACTCCTCTACGGCGCTATGCGTCCTGCCCGCCACCGGTACCCCTATGACGATGTCTTCCTGGCGACTGTAACGGTGTAAAAGTGTCTGGAACGTGGCCAGCAAAACCGTGAATGGCGTGCAATGTTCGCGCTCCGCCAATTGCTCGAGCGCCCGGCGTGTGGCCCCGGAAATTCGTTTTCGTACGCAGCCTCCCACGTAAGTCATCACCGATGGACGCGGCATGTCCGAGGGTATTTCTAATAATGCCGGCGCACCGCGCAATTCGTTTTTCCAGTAGTCCAAATCGCTTTGATAATCTCCGGCGGCGATCCGCGTCCGCTGCCATTCGGCGTAATCCGCGTATGACGTGAGAAGGGGTTTCCAGGACGGTTCGCGGCCCTGCGACGCCGCCCTGTAGGCCTCGGAAATATCCCGCAGCAAAATGCCCATCGACCAACCATCTGAAACGATGTGATGAACGTTTAGCACCAGGACCTGATCGTTCGGCGCAAGCGAAATCACCAGGCACCGCAGTAATGGTTCTTCAGACAGCTCAAACGTTCGACTGGCCTCTTCGTTGGCCAACCTTAAGGCTTCCGCTTCCGACTTAGCAGCCAGGGCCTGTACAAAAACTTTAGGAATTTCCGACTGCTTGATGACCGACGACCCTTCCTGCGCGCTGAATATTGAACGCAGCGTGGCGTGGCGCGACATCACCGAACCCAAAGCCTTCCGCAAAATGTCGATGTCTAGTGGCCCCTGAATGCGTCGAGCCAAAGGAATGTTGTACGCAGCGCGATTCGGAATGAATTGATCCAGAAACCACAAGCGCTGTTGAGCGGCAGAAAGCGTCAGTTCCTTCGCCTTCGGTAACGTCAGGTCGCCCGCGCCGCGTGCCTGGTCGATCAGTGCATCCAATTCGATGATCGTTGGATTAGATAGAACCGCGATTAGCGGAACCCGCACCCCAAACTCCGCAGTCATTCGGGATGCAATACTCGCCGCCTGCAGCGATTGCCCACCAAGACTAAGAAATGCGTCGGTTACGCCAACGTGATCAATATGTAGAACCTCTTCCCATATCTTTGCGATTAGCGCTTCCCGGGCATTTCGCGGCAAAACTAATTCGTTTCCAAGCTGTGGCCTGGCGCGCCGCAAATGAGTTGCTACAGCCGAGAGAATACTTTCGACGGAATCAAGTGCCATCGCGATTTTGCGATAATCCGCGGGAGGCGCATGGCCTTGGCGCTCATTGCTCGCCTCTTTTTCACTTTCGCTCGGCGCTGCAATTTCGGGATTAAATTCGACTGCCGCAGCTTCCGCGGCGCTCATCCCGAACGAACCGTCGCCGAGTAATTCCATTCCAACCGATTTCAGAAATGTTTCCGCCGGTTGATTGCGTTCCGTTCGAACAAAAGGAATTACAATCTCATCGGCCCCGAGGCGCTGCGCTTCACGCCCAGTGGCCGCAAGCACACGATGCTCCACGCCTTTACCGAGCACCCGGCAGCTCATTAAAATATTTTCCACACGCAGGCATTTGCCTTCAGCTACCAGCACAACCAGCCCGACCTCGCCATAATCGCCGAAGCGATCCCGCGCGCGTACCAGCAGCATGCGGCGTTCGCCGGCGTCCAATAATGAAGCGATTTCCGAGGACTGCCGGCGAATTCCCGTGGTGTTGAACTGATTAGTGCGCTGTGTTAATTGCGCGGCGCGTTCATAATTGGCTGGCAGCGGCGGCTCAATCGTGACCTGCAAATTCAAGCCGTCGATGAATGCTTGAAAGGAAGTTGCTGCGGAGCGGAAACGATTGCGTTCACCCTGCTCGCGGTAAAGCTCAGTGCGTTTTGCATCTACGTCGGTCGCCCCAGTTCGATCGAACACCCACACGTGTTCCAAAAACGTTTTTATAGGTTTTGTGCCGGGCGGCGGCAAAAGCAAAGTGGTCACCGCCGGACAGTTGCTTTGCACGTCCGCGCATTCCACCGGGTTATCATCCAGAAAAATAAAACTGTCCAAGCCGAGTTCTAATTCATTGGCCAGCGATGCGATATTTCGCGATTTAGGCTCCCAATTGATTTTCCATGCCACGAAGTCTTCGCGGCGCAATACCATTTCGTGGCGCTGAAAAACCTCAGCAACGTCCGCTTCTTCATTCTTACTGGCAAGCGCGAGCAGAACACCGCTGTTTTTCTGGTTCCGCAAAAAATTCTGCAATGCAAGATATTCGCCGCTTATCTCTACTTGCCTTGCGCCAATTTCGCCTACTACGCCTCCCCACAGCGTGTTGTCCGCGTCCACGACGATGACTTTGTGAGGAGGAGTTAGAAGAGCGCGCGATTTGCGCGCCAGTATCGTTCCCATCGCGGCCCAATAAGCCGGCGTGAAGGGGATATGCGCCTGACGATCACTCTCCGGATCGTCAACAACCTCGACCGGATACAATTGCGCCAACTCGCCAGGGTCGATTAGGTGGATACCGCGAAGCGATGCCACCGCAGTGCGAAGTTCAGCGTGCAGCCTTGAAAGCGTCGCGGACAATTCGGCGTTAGCTAATGCACTTCGCGAAGGCGGGCACAGAAACAACACCGTGGTTCGTCGCGCTCGTTTTGCGAAACCCTGGAGGGTGGCGGCGAATTCTCTCGTGGCGTTTGAAATGATATCCGCTGATTTACCGGGTTTTTGATCGCGTGCCCAGTCTTCCAATCGAATCAAAAGATAGTTCACGCCGGGCTCACTCGAACACGGCAAACTGGCGGGCGCCATTAATTCCTGAAAAACCTGGTTATAGCCGGAGAACACCAGCCGGACAGGCTGTATTCCTAACATGTCCAACCACAACCGCAGAGTATCTCCGACAGGCTCCGCCGTGAAATTGGCCGTTACCGTCATCAGAAACTCGCGGGTTTTGTTCAAGCTGACTGATTTTTGGGGTTTATCGCCCATGGGAGACGTATTCCGAGGTACGGCCTTTCTAAATTTGCGTTCACGACGCTAATGTTTTTTGCACAGGTCGCGATCCAGAGAGACGCTGGCGCACTCCAGTGGCTCCTCAGCGATCGTCATGCGTCGGGCCTTGAGAAAGCGCCGCACCTGCTCCCGCTATCAAGCTGCTTTCCACATCCATAATTCAGCCGACGACGCGTCCCATGGTGTCTTCATCGATCGGCGTTGATGGTCCGATCACCGAACCGGTGCCGGAAAAAACCTCAGTCGTGAGGTTGTCCACCAATTGAAGATACTCACCTTTTCTTCGGTTCCAACCATGAATATCGACGTAGCGATTTCCGCCAGCAATCAATTTTTCGCGGAAGGGCTGATTCTCGATGACCTCACAAATAGCGTCTGCTAAGCCTTGCACGTCTCCAGACACAAAAAAACGAACTACCGAATCATCAAAATAGTAATTATCTATTTTTGTACGTGAGACCACCACGGGCAATCCTTGCGACATGAACTCCATGATTTTCGTACTGTATGCTTCATTCCCGAAGGAATCTGCGCGTTTGGGAACGACTCCGACGTCCGCGTTAGCAATCACCTCCGCGATCGTCTCGATAGAGGCGAGGCCAGCAAATTTCACCTTTTCAACCAAACCCAACCGTTTCGTCAGTGCGACTAATTCCGATTCCTCGTCGCCGCCGCCGTAAATATGGAACTCCGCGTTGGGCACCCGTTTTTGTATCAGGGCGAACGCTTCGATGGCTATGTCCAATCCCTGGTGCCACTGAAAGCTGCCCGGAAAAATGACAACGATCTTATCGTCCGTACGGGTTCGGTCACGGCGATAAAACAGGCCGGGGTCGACGTGATTCAAGAAAACCGAACACTTTTCTTTAGGGACTGAGCGCGAGAGCAACTTCTCATACCACAAATGATTCGAGACGATTACGTAGTCCACAAATGCTGCTGACGCTTTTTCAATAAATTTTAACAATGACACATAAAGATTGCCCGGTCCGGCGTCGAATTTGTTGACAAACAATTCCGGCACGATGTCGTGAATGTCCAGAATTATCGGCGTTCCGGTCATCTTCGGGTACCACGCCGCGAAGACCAAAAAATCCGGAAGATTGTGCACGTGTATCAAATCGTAACGCATCCGATGATGACGACGTGTGAGTAAAAAAGAGGATACGAGAAAGAAGCGCGTCAAACGCCAGGCGTAGGTCCACTTTCCTCGTTCATTCCTCACGCGATGCTGTACGCGGTAGACCGTAACGCCGCTTATTTCCTCCACACCTAATGGAACACTGCCCGCCGCTAGGGCAATAACGTCAACCAAGTCACCACGCCGGACCAGTGCCTCGGCGTAGCGTCTCACCCGGTTATCGTTTTCGTAGCTGTTGTGTACCAGCATGCAAACTTTTTTCCGTGAATTGCGCGCTGCCGGCGGCATGGTGGCGCAATAGTAGCGCGACACTTCGCACGGCGTTGCGCTCCAATATGCGTCCGCGTATTTTTCCCTTACGTAAGTTAAAAATTCCTCGTAAAACGCCGCAGGGAACTCATCTTTCTTCGTTTCCCCTTCAAAACACATGTAATCCGGGTGCGTGTTGAGCAACGCCATGCCCCCGCACGCCGCAACCCAATCCAGCTTTTTCTTCCAGATCTCAATGTTGGGTTCCCGCAGCACCACGAAAAGCGTGAAGTCTTGTGGCAACGTATAGGGAAGCTCTACAAACCCGCTGTCGTTTGGCCCAGGTACCCAGAAGGGAAAAACCGTCCCAACAGCGTCAGGCTCTGGCTCGAATGGATCAGTATCGAATGTCGACGCATCGTATTCCACGCCCAGTTGGTGTAGCCACGACAATCGATGCTGCATCAATGGCGACCGGAATCCGGAGGCTTTCCACTCTCGCAAAAAATTCCTGATCTGCACCGCCTTGCTTGCAAATTCCTCCTTGGAGGCATAAAGCTTCCCGTCATGCTGCAAGCCATGAACGCCGACCTCAAATCCTTGGCCGGCCATTCTCTCGCGCAAATCGGCGCTTAAGACGTATTCGCCATCTGGAACGAAATTGAATGAGGAGCGAAACCCAATGCGCGCTTCCAACGCCGTCACCTGTTCGACGCGAGATAGCCCTTTGGCGCCCTCAACATCATGGGTCAGAACAAACGCGAACTGCTTGCCGCCGGGCCAGCCGGGCCAGCCGGGAGGGTGCACCCCGGCTTTCGGGTCGATTGGCCATGTGCCGGCATACCTCGCTAATCGAGATTTAGCTCGCTGTCGGCGTAGAGCTAGCCGAACCGACCAGGGTAGAAACGGTTTCAAAAAGTAATAAATTTCATTCAACATGGCGGATCACGCGGTCAAAATATTGTCACACGTTTTCTGTGAGATGGAATTCGGGGGCAATCTTCGTGCGCGTTTCGATACATGACAACTCAGACACCAAACAACAACATCCGCTCTAAACTATGTCAGGCAACCAGCCAGATTGCGGCAAGCTCACTTTTTGTCGCGTGCTGAGGATACTGCTGGAGAACTGACGCGAAAACGTGAGAGCGCCTCGCCCAGGTTTTGTACGAAGGTCTCTGAATTGTAGACGTCGTTGTCGATATGCGAAGATCCCGGAGGCGGAATGGGTTCTATCTCGTCCAGTTGAAATTCCCGCGCGATGTCCTCCACAATTTTTGGAGAGACCACCCGTTCTTGCTCCACGTAGGTGTTAATTAACGCATGCTCGCAAAGAAGATTGACGACCCGTGGAATCCCCAATGAATACATGTGCACCGTATCCATCGCTTCCGGACTGAAAATCTGCTCTCCGGTGGTGCCTG
>JAUTXJ010000441.1 GCA_030838075.1 Acidobacteriaceae bacterium | reverse complement strand
GATAATCTTCCGCGCGCTTCGCGGCTTCATCTTTGCTGAGCGTGGCTCCGGGCGCGTCCTCACTCAAAATATGATGTACGGAATGCAGCGCGCCATTCGGCCGCAGCACCACCGCGAATTCTTCCGGCTGGCTGTCGCGAAAATAGCGAACTCTCCAAAGCGCCCCCGGCGCTTCCTTATAGTAAATTTCGTTCGCTCAGGCCACACCCACGCGCTCACGCAGGAATTCGTTCGTCACTGAATCGGTGGTATTGGCGAGCAACAGCGCGTGATGGTAAGACCTCGGGTCGATCCCACGGTGGCGAAGAACTTCGTCCCCATCGGTAAGCGCCGTCCGCGCATTAACGGAAAGCTTCAGGTAATCCCCGATAGCAGGTTGTTTGAGGCGCCAGGCCAACAAACCCCCAATCACCAGGCACGCCGCAAGAACGCCAATCAAGCCCGGCGTAAGCGCGTCGTATACGCGCGCCTTTCCTGAAGGCGCAAGATCTTCAGCGACTTCATCCACCGCACTTATGTCCGGCACGGGCGCCGCACGATTCAACAAATCATCCACCGGCGCAAAGTAGCCCCGCCTTAAATACGCCACGCCCGAAAAGATCAACGGCGCCAACGCCGCGGCCCCCACAATCACGCCAGAAATTTTGAAATACATGCTGTTGGAGCGCACCAGCAGCAAGCCCACCAGCGAAGCATCCACCGTGTAGTGCCAGATAAGCGTGGCCAGAATGCCCCAATTCAGCATCACGATGCCCGCCACAATCCCGATAATGCCCACTTCAATTCCGCGCGTATAACCGGGCTCCTGTGGATACGCGCTGTGTAGGAAGCTCCACGAAAATGCCGGCAGAATAATTGCCAGCACGCGCGATTTGGTCAAACGCCCGATGAAAGGTACGGCGAACAAGCGGAAGAGAAATTCTTCGCTGGTCGACGCCAGCAACCCAATCGCGACTCCCGCGATCCATGGAAAAGAAGTGTTCACCGCATCCGAATAATTCACATCCTGCGGCGCCCAGACTCCCACTTTGCTGCCGAACATATAAAACGCCACGATAAAACCAATGTGCGCCGCGGCTAGTGACAAGCCCACCACCGCCGCGGAAAAAAATTCCTTGGATTGCAGCCCGCCCAAAGTAAACGCCTTGCTGAGCCGCAAGCGATCTGGCTGCGTCGCGCGATACAGCGGTTCCGCGCCCGGAAGCACCATGGTGACGGTCAGCGCGGTGGCAACAGCCTCCAATATGTTCAAAAGGATATGCAGCGCGACGAAACTTCCGTACGAAGCGTGCGTGTCGTAATTTGCCCGCGTAGATTGCCACTGATTGAGCTGCATGAAAAAAAACAGCGCGGCGACCAGGGCCCCCAGTTTTATAGCCCCTATCCAGTCGGCTTGCCCTTTACGCCACAGCGAAATTCCCAGCCACAGCGCGCTGCCCATCAGCAGCACGTAGGGAATAATCGCGATCTGGTTGTATAGCAAGTTCGTCGAGCGCAATTGCGTGTAGCTGCGCTCCCACGCTTCAGGCACCTTCAGATATTCTTCGCTGCTTCCGATCTGGTCGCCTTGCAGCGCTACATTCAGCCGGTACGGCGCGTCCTTGGCGCGAAATCCATGTTTTTCCCAGGTGAATGACCAATCCAGCCGGTTCGGCCTCTTCACCGAATTTATTTCTTCAGGTAAAAGATCCCAGCCCGACTTGATACCCAATTTACTTTCAATAAAATTCTCAGCATCGTATTGGGCCGCGGCGCGCTCCAGCGTCGCGCCTGCCCTGGCTTCTTCCACGTGATGCTCGTAGCCCACCACCTGGCCGGCGGGATTCACTCGTACGTGAAATTCCTCTTCCTGTAGCGGCTTGAAAAAACGCACATCCCAATACCAGATATTCAGCTCCGAAGACATCAGCCGGTTGGCTTGCTCCAACCCGGTTTCCCGTTCCAGATATGTTTTCGCGTTGTCGTCTACGTTGAAAACGATGGCGGACTGATAGCTCGCGGCGTCCTGGCCCTCACTCGCCAAAAACTCTTTTGCGCGCGTCAAAGCTTCGCCACGCGACACCTTGAAATTTACCGACGCTTCCGGAAACGCGCGGAAATAATATTTATGCGCAAACAACGCGCCCGCAATTCCCGCGACCACCCACATCACTAACGCAAGTTTGTTCGCAGACGTTAAACGGTCAGTCGACAAGAAACCTCCACGAGCTCACTCCAGAATCTAATCTCTGCATCCATTGGATTTCGCAGGAGCAATTCAATTTTCTGGTTAAAGAGGGTACCCCACGCGCCGTAATTGCAGGTGGGATTTTGGCTAGCTACAAATTGAAACGCTTCCTTTGATAAATTCGCTGCGTCATCACTCTAGAATACGCACGAAATCAGCGCAAGTTTCGCCTCTACAGCGGCTTATCGCGGTGCTGTCTAGTCATAATGGTATAAAAGATGGAGTTATTTTGCCGTTACTGTGCAAATTGTAGGAGCGGAATCGTATCCGGCGTTCACAACTCGAACGCTTTTCCATCGTGCCCACGCAAACCCTAACCACTGATGTACGCATGATCAAGGGCGTTGGCCCGCAACGAGCGGAATTACTGTCTAAGCGCGGCATTCACACCCTCGAGGACCTGCTCACCTACCTGCCCTTCCGTTACGAAGACCGCATCCATTTCTCCAATGTAAAAGACATTCAGCCCAACGGTATCTACACCCTTCGTGTGCAGGTCATGAGCGGCCAGGCAGTGCGCACCATGCGCGGACGCGACGCAATTTTTCATTTGCTGGTTCGCGACGCCACCGGCCAACTTCCCTGCAAATTTTTTCACGGCGGCTACCTCGAAGGCCGCCTCAAGCCAGGGCAAACGTTAATTCTTCACGGCAAAGCCGAAATAGATAAGTTGCGTCCGGCGCGCATTGAAATGGTCAATCCGCAGATGGAGATGACCAGCGACGAAATGGACTCCACCGAAGTCGGCCGCATCGTCCCGGTCTACGAAGCCATCGGCACCTTTGGATCCCGTGCCATTCGTCGCGCCATTTATTCTGCCCTCGATCTGCTCGATCCCAACATGCCTGACGTGCTGCCCGCCGAATTGCGCGCGCGGCTCTCTTACCCCTCGCGGCGCGAGGCGCTGATTCATACACATTTTCCGCCCGCAAATGAATCTCTCGACGCCCTCAACACCTTCCGCTCCGCCGCGCAGCAACGCTTAATCTTCGAAGAATTTTTTCTTTACCAATTGAGCCTGGGCCTCGATCGCAAGACCAGCCGTAAGGAAAACGCCATCGCCTTTCGTCTTCGCGAAGACAATATTCGCGAAGCCCTGAAACGCATTTTGCCTTTCAAGCCCACCGTCGCCCAAAAACGCGTGCTCGCAGAAATTGCTGCCGATCTGGAAAAGCCCGCGCCCATGAATCGCCTCTTGCAGGGTGACGTGGGCAGCGGCAAAACCATCATCGCTCTACAAGCCGCGGTAATTGCCATCGAAAATGGCCTGCAGGCCGCCCTCATGGCTCCCACCGAAATTCTTGCCGTGCAGCATTACCTCGCCGCGAAAAGAATTCTTGCTCCCGCGGGTTATCGCGTTGAATTGTTGATCAGCGGCCTCAAGTTTCGCGACAAAACCGCCGTGCTCGAAAGTATTCGCACTGGCGAAGCCAAACTCGTCATCGGCACTCACGCTCTGATCGAAGACAAAGTAGAATTCGCACGCCTCGGTTTCGTGGCCGTCGACGAGCAGCACCGCTTCGGCGTCTTGCAGCGCAAACGTCTTATGGATAAATCGCTGGCGCACGGACACGCGCCGCACGTTTTGGTGCTGACCGCCACCCCGATTCCCCGCACGCTCTCGCTCACCCTGTACGGCGATCTCGATGTCTCCATCATCGACGAACTGCCTCCCGGCCGGACACCCATCGAAACACGCATGACCACGCAGCCACATCTGCGGGGAGTATGGGAATTTGTCCGCAGAGAAGTGAACGCCGGTCATCAGGCCTACATCGTCTATCCGGTGATCGAAGAATCGAAACTCGAGTTAAAAGCCGCCATCGAGGAATTCGAACGCCTCTCCCGCGAAGTATTTCCCAAGCTGAAACTCGGCCTTCTGCACGGCCGCCTTTCCAGCGATGAAAAAGAAACCGTGATGCAGCAGTTTCGCAAGAATGAAGTACAAATTCTGGTGGCCACTACGGTTGTGGAGGTCGGCGTGGATGTGCCGAATGCCACCGTCATGGTCATCGAGCACGCCGAACGCTTCGGACTGTCGCAGTTGCATCAATTGCGCGGCCGCATCGGACGTGGCGCCGCCAAATCTCATTGCATTTTGATGGCGCCGCCGTACATGACCGAAGAAGCGCGGGCACGCCTCGAGACGATGGTGCGCACCGACAACGGATTCGAAATCGCGGACACCGCTTTGCTCTTACGTGGCCCTGGCGAATTTTGCGGCACGCGCCAATCCGGCGACATGGGCTTTCACATCGCGAATCCCCTGCGCGACCGCGAGTTGCTCGAATTAGCCCGCCGCGAAGCCTTCGCCCTCGCCGACGATCCCGAGCGAGCCGCTGAGTTGCGCACGGTGTTGCGATCGCTGCCGGAACATTGGCAGCGTCGCTATCATTTGGCACGCATCGGCTGAAAATTTTTGCGGGAGAAATATGCGCGTCATTGCCGGAACCTACCGCAGCCGCATTCTCAAAAGCCTGAAAGGCCTCGCGCTGCGCCCCACCAGCGACCGCCTCCGGGAAACACTTTTCAACGTGCTGGGCTCAGGAATTCAGGACTCGCGCTTCCTTGATGTGTTCGCCGGAACCGGCGCCGTGGGCATTGAAGCGCTCAGCCGTGGCGCTGACTACGTCTCCTTCATCGAAAATCACGCACCCAGCGCCGCCCTCATTCGCAAAAATCTCACCGCGCTAAAAGTGCATTCCGGAGTGACGATCATCTGCGCGGACGCCATTCGCGGACTCGAAACTCTGGAAGCAAAAGTAAAAGTCGGCGATCTCGCCTACGATTACATTTTCATCGATCCGCCATACGCCGCCACCGCCGATTATCCGCGGGTACTGCAAAAAATCGGTGTTTCTAGCCTTCTCGCGCAGAGCGGAATCGTCATCGTCGAGCATCGCAAGACCTTCGATCTACCCGAATCTTTTGCTACTCTCAAGCGCGTCCGACTCCTCCGCCAAGGCGACGCCGCCCTAAGTTTCTATCGCCGCGAGCAAGCCATCCAATCAATCCCGCACGCGGATAACCCATAGCGCCGCCCACACATCAATCTTCGCAAGACGTCAGGCGTTCGGCAGAGGTCCATTAGTAATGCAGCAAGCACTCAAAAATGCGGAGGGTGCCCCACCCTCGAATTTTAGGGTGGGGCTTTTGACTCTATTCGCTCTTCAAACTAAAGTTGCAAAACTAAATTTACCAGCGAGCACCAAGCTATAATCGAGACCGCATGTCATTTGGCCAAGCCAGCAGTTCATTAAGTCTTTTGGGACAGCAACGCGCCCTTGCTGCGCCTGATCTATCCCCATCGACCACCGGCCCGCAGTTCGAAATCCGCTGGAACAGCTTTCACCAGAGTGTCGGAAGCAGCATCCATGCGCTCGTCACTGGCCCCACTCCAAGAAAAAAATTTGTAAGCACAAAGTTTTTCAGGGATTGCTCGGTCGAAGGCCGCATCCCACGCGCCGCTGTAATCGCAGCCGCCCTCTGGCACGTAGTTTTTCTGCTGGCACCCTGGCCTGATCTTCCCGCGACGCCGAGAAAAAATCCCGCGCTAGAAAATTTCCAGCTCACCTGGTCGGGTCCGATCAATGATTTCCCGCCGCTGAAACTTTCCACCGCCCCCACACCCGCGCGCGAAATGCCGAGCCCCCGTGGCGACGTTGCCAAACCAATCGCGCGCGACGGCGCCGACGCGTTCCATCCTCGCCAGCGCATTTTCACCGACCCCGTCGCGCCAACCCACCCGCGCCAAACCTTGATCAACACCGCCGCCCGAATAGTCCCGCCAAAAATTCTTCCCAGCTTGCCGAATATCGTTTTGTTGCAACAAAGTGCCGCGCCCGCGAAACCGCGCATGGAAATCACTGAACAAATGCTCGCTCAGCTTCATCCACGCGAACATCGCAGAGCCGCTGAGAAAGCGACGCCGCTGCCCGATGTTCCAGCTATTGACGGCGCTCCCGCCGAAATCACGTTAGCTCCAACTCCCAACGCGCCTGCGCGCCCCAAGTTGGAGTTGAATGCCGGCGCCGCGCCGCGAGTTGCGCAACAACGCTCGTCAACAAGCGACGCCGGACCAGCGCCAGAACTCGCTCGTCAAAACTCGAACCCTAACGCCTCCACACTCATTGCCCTTTCCGCAACGCCTGGGCCCGTTGCACCCACCGCGCCGCCGCAAGGAAATCTCGCCGCGCGCGTTGCCATTTCTCCAGAAGGCAAACAACCCGGCGTTTTTGGCGGTAAACCTTCGCCCATCGAAAATAACAATGGCGGCGTTGGAGGAACGGCCGAAAGCCCCGGTGGCTCCGCTTCTGGAAATGACGCGGGAACAAACTCAACCACGGTAAGCATCAGCGGCGGCAATCCCACGCCAAAAAACATGTCCGGTTTGTCAGTCAACCCGCAGCCTAAGATCGATTCCCCCGCACCTCACAAACTAGCCACAAAAATTGATCCACGCGCACGAATCGCCGACGCACCGGAAAGAACTGGCCCGCCAAATTTTGCCGCTCTCCCGCCCGGCGCAAAACCCGAACAAGTTTTTGCCGCGAAAAAGATGTACACCATGCTCGTCAACATGCCCAATCTCAACAGCGCCACAGGCAGCTGGATACTGAATTTCTCGGAGCTGCGCTCGTCGAGTTCCGCGCCGCATGTAACCTCGGCCGATCTCTCGGGTCCGTCGCCCATCAAGAAAAGCGATCCCAGATATCCGCCCACGCTAATCAACGAACATGTCGAAGGAGAGGTTGTGCTCTACGCCGTAATTCGCGCCGACGGCTCGGTGGATAGCGTCGAATTGGTACGCGGTCTGGATCAGCAACTCGACGCCAACGCCATGGAAGCCCTAAGCCAGTGGAAGTTCAGGCCCGCATCGCGCCAAGGCACGCCTGTCGACCTAGAAGCGATCGTGCACATCCCATTTCGCGCCCCGAGCAACGACAACTAGCGCCGCGGCTTCATCTTTCCGCGGAAGCATCGCCCATCACGCAGTAACCACCGCAATCAACTTGTCGATATCGCGTTCGGTATTAAACAAGTGCGGCGATATGCGCAAATTCCCCTCGCGCAAGCTCACAAAAACATTATTCGCCCGCAACTTCTCATATAACGCCGCCGTCTTTTCCGCCGTTCGCGCAGCAAAGCACGCGTAGGGTCCGCGCCGTGCCGGATCAAGCGGGCTCGCCGGCACGCAGCGATCCTTCGGCAAGCGCTCAAACATCAGCTCCATCAACGCGCGGTTATGTGCCTCGACTGTCTCAGGCTTGATTCGCAGCACCAACTCCAACGACACCGCCATGGCCGACAAATTAAAGTAGCTCGCAGTTTCCGCCGAATCCCAACGCCGCGCGCCCGCCGCCATCTTGGGATTT
Source organism: Acidobacteriaceae bacterium (assembly GCA_030838075.1). GTDB lineage: Bacteria > Acidobacteriota > Terriglobia > Acidiferrales > UBA7541 > Acidiferrum. The sequence goes on along the minus strand of JAUTXJ010000441.1, from coordinate 4,603 downwards.
GGCATTACCATGGAGGCGAAGTGACTCGCGCCTTCAGCCGCTGTCCAATAAAACGGACCCGGCCTCATGTTGGCAATGTGCTCGCTCTTCGCCCAGAAAAATCCCGTGCCGTACGGGCTCAGCAGCCATTTGTAGCCCGCGCACACGATAAAATCGGCACCCAGCTCCGTCACGTTCATCGGAGTAGCGCCGCAACACTGGCTCGCGTCCAGCAGCAACAGCGTGCCTTGCGCGTGACATGCCGCCGCCAGTCGCGCCGCCTCGATCATCGACCCGTCATCAAATCGCACCATGCTCACCGATACCAATTTCGTCTTCGGCGACAAAGCGCCGATCAGATCGTCAGCGCTGATAAACCGGTCGCTGGGCGCAACGATCTTCAGCGTAATGCCCTCGCGCTTTTCCATCGGCCTCCACGTCGTGTATTGCAAAGGAAACTCGCCTTGCGCGGTGATAACTTCGTCGCCCGGTTTCCAGCTCAGCCCGTAAGCGACCGAGGCCATCCCCGTGCTCGCTCCCGTGGTCAGCGCGATTTCCTCCGCGCGCGCCCCAATCAATTGCGCAATCGAAGCACGAATGCGATCCGGCACATCGAAATAAGCCTCGTCGGGTACGCGTTGCGGAAATTTCTTCCATTCAATTGCGCCTTGCGCGGCCTTCAATGAGGCCTTCGGCATCGGCGCATTGCCCGCGACATTAAGGTAAGTCGCGTCTTCAAATTCGAACCATTCATCACGCCAATTGGTGTGCGCAGGACTCGATGTTGCGGTCGCCATCAATACCTCCCAGACTTCTCAGACGAGACTGCGAGCGCTCGCCACGGACTTCAACATCCAATTTGGGCAGAACCGCTTCAATACACCAGATCGTCTGAATGAAAATGTTGGCTGCTGGAAACTCTAGGTAATGCAGCTAAAAATGTGTCCGCAGTTCCCGAAACGCCGGCAGGATCACCAATTTCCCCGCCCCGGCCACCACCGGTTCATGCTCCAGCTGCCAGGTATCCTGATGCGGTATATACACCGCATTCAATCCAATCTTCATGGCCGGATTAATATCGCTGCGCGGGCTGTTCCCGATCATCCAGCCTTGCGACTTCACAATTTTGTGCTTGTGCACCAGCTTGCCGTAAGTTTCATGATCCTTTTCCGGAACGATCTCGATAAATTCAAAAAATCCTTGCAGCCCGGAGCGTTCCACCTTTGCCGCTTGCTCCGCGGCTTCGCCCTTGCTGAACAGAATCAAGCGGTGCCGCTCCGCAAGATACGCAAGGGTTTCCGGTACGCCATCCATGATTTTCGGCGGGGTACGCTCCAACTCCAGCACCCGCGCTTTAATCGTCGCCACCGTCTCGCGGACCGCCATTTGTTCTGCCAACTTCAGGTAGGTTTCTTCCAGGGAGCGCCCAAAGCACCGCACCCCATAACCGTACTGGCGGATATTTTTTCGCTCCGTCTCATTCAAAATGTGACGAATATAAGCGCGTGTGTAGCCGCAGGACTCCACCAGGCTGATGAAATCCTCAATCAGCTTTTCAAAAAAGACATTATTTTCCCACAGCGTGTCATCCGCATCGATCAGCAGCGTATTCCGTCGCATATCTGAATCTATATTATGGCATCAGGATGCTTTGCGCTGGCCTGCGGCAAGTTTTTCCAGCACACTGCGCGCCGTCTTTTGCAGCTCGCCAAAACGCGTCAGGTACGTTTGAAATTCCTGGTTCAATACTTGCGCTTCGGTAGGTCCCAATTTCGTGCGTAAAATCATGTCGCGCAGTTTCACCGGATGCGGCAGCAGCGCGTCTTCCTGCAGTTCTTCCAATGCCAGCTTGGCGTCGTAGTGGTACATAAATCCCCTCCAACGTAGATCAGAACGATTGTACTCGTAGAGGGGATGAATTTCTGAATCGGGAGAGGTTTCTGGCCGAAGGAAATTTAAGCTACTGCGCTACAAGCAATAAACTCGTAACGGTCAATCTTTGCGGCGATGCCCGTCCTCCCATCTTCGCCCTCATCGACGCGCACCACCATGCCCCGGCACCGTATCTTCACGTCCGATGACTTCAGCATGTCTTTCGGCAAGGTAATAATAAAAGCAATCTCGCGGCCCGCTTCAAATTTTTCTCCAGCAAAAAAGTACAGGCCCCGGTAACTCACATCCCGCATGTCCACCGGCAATTCCTTCCCCTTTTGCTCCCACGGAAGAATGCTGAGTGGCAGGTGCATGTTAAATCGGCGAGCTTCGCGGCGGTCCGCAGCACTATTCATAAAGCTCCCTCAGCTTGGGCTGGAATGCAGGAACGCTAACACCGCCACCCGCAAACTGCAACGCGAAAAACGCGGTATTTCTTTCCGACGATCTATGTAGCACTTTAGTACCGGGTACAGCGTTCTCTGTGCGCGAACGTCGAAATTTTACTTACCAGAAGTACTGATAGACACCCGGGGCGCTTAGTACTTAGGGACATACTTGTTCAGTGCTCCTACCCTCAACAGTGACAATATTTCCTGAATACGCTTTAATTTACAGCAACGAGTTCGCAGCCCGATAAATGAGCCAGCGGCACGATTCACGAAATCTTTTTCTTTCCGGTCCGGTAGGGCGCCTCGAAGCCATCCTCTGGACGCCGCGTAGTCCCACTCCACCCGCCATTGCCGCGGTCATCTGTCATCCTCATCCGCTTTTCGGCGGCACCATGCACAACAAGGTGGTTTTTCAGGTTGCCAAATCCATCGACGCCCTCGGCGCTCCAGTCCTGCGTTTCAATTTTCGCGGCGCCGGGCTCAGTGAGGGAGTGCACGACCGCGGCGTCGGAGAGCGCGATGACGTTCGCACCGCATTGCAATTTCTCATCGCCGAATTTCCCGGCGTGCCGCTGCTGGTCGCGGGATTTAGCTTTGGCTCTGTCGCAGGCCTTCGCGTGGGATGCAAGGCTCCAGAAGTAACGCAATTGATCGCGCTGGGTCTGCCAGTAAACAATTCCGACGTGTCGTTCTTATTGGACTGCCCCAAGCCTAAGCTCTTCGTTCATGGCGGCAATGATGAACACGGCGACGTGCGCAAGGTAAAAGAATTGGTGCCTTCGTTGCCTGGAGAAAATCGCCTCGTCATCGTCGAAGGAGTCGACCATTTTTTCGCCGGCAAATTAAGCGAAGTGGATCAAGCCATCACCACCTGGCTCACTAAACAAGTACCCGCACTCAAAAAATAAACCCACTTAAACTTCAAGCGGTTTCGCCGCGCGCAAAAAGCTTGCTGAACTGATCCACGGTCGCTGTCGGCATACCCAACAGTCGCGCGTTCGCACGTGCGTGTTCCGGTCGTGACATGCCCACAAGCGCGGTGGTAATCCCCGGCGCAGAGCGCACAAATTGGAGCGCTCTCTCCGCGTCATTCTCCAAACCGAACGCATCAGCCACAAATCCCGGCAGGTTGCGCGCCACTTGCCCCTGCAGCAAAGAAGCGCTGGCGATCAGCGTGATATCCAGCTCATCCGCGGCTTCTGTTATCGTGCGCTTGCGTCCAGCGACCATTTGATTCCCCAGCGTCAGCGCTTCCGTCATTCCCAGATTAAAAGGCAACTGCACAAACCGGAAACGATGCCGCCCGCCGGCAATTTCCTGCGCGATCTGTACCAGTTCCGCGAGTTGCATGGAGTCGCGCGCGCTCGCCTCCTGTCGAAAAGCATTCCACGTAGCCACGCCGTAATATTGAATTTCCCCCGCCACCACAGCGGACTCCAGAAACGTGAATGCTTCCCTGATGCGCTCGAGAAAATCCGCCTTCGGCACCTCACCAAGCTGCGATTCAGGATTGTGCAAATAAAACACATCCACGCAGTCCACCCGCAGGTTGCGCAGGCTGCGCCCCAATTGATTCTTCAGGAAGCGCGGCGTCATGCAATGGCCGCCGCCGACAATGTCTTTCGCGCCCAGCACTCCCGGCTGAATGTATTCTCGAAAAAAATATTCATTCGGGTCGCTGGGCATATCGCCGTCCGGCGTCAGGTAACCGGCCTTGGTGCATAAAATTAGTTCGTCGCGTGCGATGCCTTTGTTTTCTAACTCCGCCAGCGCCGCTCCGATGCTGCGTTCACTACGCTGAAACCTGTAATTGATGGCCGCATCAATGACATTGATGCCACCTTGCGCCGCCTCCACGATTGCCGCTGTGTAACCACTGTCCGTCTTTTCGTCCGGGTTCCCGAGATACGTCCCAATTCCTAGCGACGAAACCGCCAGTCTCTGCGCTTCACGAAAGTGTCCCTCGGCGGTCTTGGGAAATCGTGCCGCAAAACGGCGTGTTCCTTCAGGCGTGGCAAATGTTGTCATCGTTGTGCTCGCACGTTTTTGGTCACTCCCAATTTTTTTGTCATGAGCGCGAAGTATAACAGGCCAGCCGCATCATGAATTCGCACTCGGCTCCTTAAGTGGTTCTGGCGGAGCCAGCAACCGCGAGCAGGCCCGCAGAATTCTGCGGTACGGCCAATCATTCTTCTCCCGAAAACAAATCTCGCCGGTTCGCGGGTTGCTGTAAAACCAACGCGCCACCAGCCACAAATGTTCGCTCAACTCGCCTTTGGCGAGCGGCAATTGTTCAGTCA
>JAUTXJ010000411.1 GCA_030838075.1 Acidobacteriaceae bacterium | reverse complement strand
GTACATGCCCATCAGCCCGATCCCGCCTTGCCCCTTACCCGCTTCGCTCAATACTTCCTGCGACATCCCGTGCCCGTCATCGGTGATCGTCGTATTAATCTGCCGCTCATGAATTTTCAGCTCCACGCTGGCTTTTTGCCCGCCGGAATGCCGGTGCACATTGGTCAAGCCCTCCTGCACAATGCGAAATAGCGCCGTCTCCAGTTCGCGATTGAAACGCGGAAACTCCTCTGCCAGATCCAGCCGCACATTAATTCCGCTGCGCTGCGAAAATCCTTCCACGTACCACCGCAATGCCGAAACCAAACCGAAATCATCCAACACCGGTGGATGCAGCAAGTACGACATGGTGCGCACTTCTCTGATGCAATCGCCCACCAGGTCCAGCGATTGCCGCACCAGCTCCTTATTCCTGTCATCAGACTTCGACAAACGTCGCGCCAACTGTCCCAGAGTGAGCGTAACCGCGCTCAAATATTGCCCCGCGCTGTCATGCAGCTCGCGCGCGATTCTGCGCCGTTCTTCGTCCTGCACCCGCACGATACTTTGACTCAGCTGCCGAAGCGCATTCTCCGCATTTAACCGCTCCATCACCTCTCGTCGTAAATCCGAATTCGCTTTGGTAAGTTCCATGGTGCGCTGCAGGACGCGTCGCTCCAGCTCTTCGCGAGCCTCCTGCAACACGCGCTCGTTTTCTTCGCGCTGTTTCAGTAAGTCGCGCACCTCATATTGGCGTCCCCGCGCGCGCATCGCCGAACGCACCGCGCTGATCAGCGTCGGCACGCGCACAGGCCGCTCCAGCATGTTTACGTTTCCGTGCACCCCGAATAGATGCACCAATCCGGAACTGACTCGCGAGCTTTCTTCGCTGCCATTCGTCAGCAGAATTACCGTTACATCCGACCACGGATGCTGATTCTTCAGGAATGAGAAAAGTTGCTCGACGCCGCGCGGCAACAGCGCTTCTTCCGCGATGATGACCGCCTGCGCGTTGTCGTCAAGAGCTTCCGCCAGCCGCTCAATCGATTCAAAGCAAACGCCGAGAATCTGATCTTTTTCAAGGTACCGCTGCAATAGCGGACCATCTCGTCCGGTGGGCGCGCAGATGAGCACGTTTCCCATTTGCACGGTCCCCTTCATCCCGCGGTTGCGCCTTTGGTGCCCGATTTAGATGAGGAGTTCATCAAGTCATCGGTTTCTCCGACAAACTTGGGAATGCCCGTCAAGATGCCCTCGAATTGTCGTAGCGGTTTGCCGATTTCGAGTCCTTTATCAGTAATCTCAAATTCCCGGATGTTGGTTTCGTGCGCCGACAAACGATTCTTGATTACAGAAATCGCTTTGCGCACGTTGCCGCCCGCTTCGAAATACCGCAGATAAATCACCAGGTCGGCAAGGTAGGTGAGTTCGAATGATGTCGTGTCCGTCGTGTTCAGCATCCCGTGCTGCGCCGTGGTCATAATGGTCAATACGCCGTGCGAACTCAGATACGCCAACAGCTCGTGGAGTTGCGCGAGCAGAAACCGTTCGCTGGTCATGGCCGTCAAGTAGCCGTTGAGGCTATCGATCACCACCAGGCGTACACCCTCGTCTTCCACTTTTCGGCGAACCCGGTAAGCAAATTCACCGGGAGATTGCTCATTAGGATCAACCTGACTTATTTCAATGATTCCATTTTCCATGTGGCTGCCGAGGTCCAGGTCCACATTCTTCGCCCGCTTTATGTACGTAGCCTTGGCTTCGTCAAACAAAAACGCGCAAGTTTTGTAACCTTGACGCGCCGCGGCCGAAACAATTTGAATTCCCACCGTGGATTTTCCGGTCCCGGCTGGACCCACCAGAACCAAGCCGGTCCCCCAGCGCACTCCGCCGCCGACCAGGCGATCTAGCTCCTCATTATCTGTTTTCAGAATGCCGGAGGCGTCTTTTGGCCGCTCGCCATTCAACGAATCGCTGGCGATCAGCCTTCTAAAAACCTGCAGTCCGCCGTAACGAATCGCGAAATCGTGACTGCCTTCCAGCGATGGCCCGGCGCGCAATTTCGTCACTTGCAGCGTACGTTTTACCGACCCGTACTCGGATTGATTTTTCTCCAGCAGCACCACGCCATGCGCGATGCTTTGCAGCAGCAAGTCGGGATTCTCAACCGTATAATCTTCCAGGAAAAAAACGGTGCAGTCGCACTCCGACAGGATTTCTTTTAACGCCAGGATCTGTCTGCGGTAGCGCAGCGGGTCGCGCGCCACCAGCCGAATTTCGGAAAGGGAATCGATCACCACCCGCTGCGGTTTCAACCGCCGCACATCGTCGATCACTCGTTGCACGGTTTCGCTGAGTTCTACGTCCGCTGGTTGAAAAACCGTGTACTGTTCTTCATTTTTTAGCCGGTCGCCCAGTGTGCTCAGCTCTTGCAGGTGAATTCCATCCAGCGTCCAGCCGTGAGACTCCGCCACCGCGCGAATTTCATCCTCGGATTCTGAGAACGTGACGTAGAAACCTTTTTCTGAGTTTTTCGCGCCCGCAAGCAGGAATTGCAGCGCCAGAGTCGTTTTGCCTGAACCGGGTGGGCCTTCTATTAGAAAAAGTCGTTTGGCAGGGAAGCCGCCGCCGAGAATGTGGTCCAGTTCTTCAATTCCGCTGCTCAGCCGATTTGGGGTTTTGTCTCTCTTCGCATCTTTGGATGACGGCATTTTCGATCCGCCCCCTTACATGCCACTGGCTAACGATCGCGCTCGCAGCCCATCGGTATCAAAAAAGCTCTCCCCTTCAAGAACTGTTTCCATCGCC
>JAUTXJ010000176.1 GCA_030838075.1 Acidobacteriaceae bacterium | reverse complement strand
AAATACAATTCCTGCTTGGCCTCGTCCAGCAGCAGCAGCGACCAGTTGTCTGGACGCAAAAATTCGTCGATCTTCTCCATGATGGTGCGGAGAACCTGATCGAGCTGTAGCGACGACGTCAGCGCCTTCCCTAACTCCTGGAAGATCGCGACTTCCCCGGCTTCGCGCTGTTCATACGAAACAGCCGCGTTGCGCCGGCGGTCAATGGCCGGAAACTGCTTGACTTCCTCCACGCGTGTTGAACCTTGATCCTTTATAGGTATGGCTATCCGTGCTCGTCGACAGCCCCGGCGCCCTAAGACACAGTTCTGCGCCGAAAAAGCGGCTTCGTGCCAGTATAGGCGTCTCCCAAAAACCCCTGCAATACTCTAGTGGGACAGGCGTCACCATTTCGCCATCGTCTGATGGGACGCAGAAAGGCTGATTCCATCCCACGTACTTCTGACTTCATCCAGATCGCGCCTCAGGGCCATTTAATATTCAGTGTGTAAATTTCCTGGGTGCCAATATCGCGGGTGAACACTATTGAGCCGTCCGGCGCTACACCAATCTGCGGCCCCCCCTCAATTGCGTCCACCACTCGCCGAAGGCCGCTCAAACTTGCGATGGTTTCCACTTTCCCTTCCGACAAACGCACACGTTTCGCTTGCGGTTCTGTGCCGCCAGTCGCAAAGTACAGGTACTTTCCATCGGGCGAAGCGCACCAACTCACGAAGTTCCCGGAAAGTAGTTCCGACCATTTTTGTGACTTAAAATCAAAATATAGAAATTTTGCAAACGCTTCCGCTGTCGCAATCAGCCCATCCTGCCCGACCAATATTCCACCGCCTTTGCCTTCGGAAGACGGCACTACCCTCAACTCCTTGGTGCGTAAATCAAAAGTCTGCAAATAACTTTGATGTCTTTCCGCCGCCGGCCGGTCATATCCATAGTAGGACGTAAATAACAGCACGTTTCCATCCGGCGACCAGCCCGAGGCAGCGGAATGTTCTGCGATTTTTTGCGGCGCCGCGCCATCCACACCCACGATATAGATGTCATATTGAGCGCTGGTGAAAGTCACTTTATTTCCGTCCGGAGAAATGGACGGGCTCTGCACCTTCAGCGGGGGGTAAGTCAGCTGCGTGCGTTCCGTTCCGTCGGCGCGGCTACGCCATAACGTATGATCCGGATAAGAAGTGTACGCCACCCATTTTCCATCCTTGGAAAACGTAGGATCGATCGCGGAGATTCCCCCCAGGAACGGCACGAATTGTTTCGCCTGCAAATCATAGTGGACTACTTCACCTCGCCGCTTCGTCCCGATCGCAAAAATTTGCTTTCCGTCACGGCTCAGTACCGCGCCGGAATACTCGAGTGGTCCGGCAGTGAGTCGAATGGGTGCTTTTCCCCGCCCGAAAAACCCCGCGTGCATCGGAAGCGCCCAAAGATCTGACCCTTGCCGATGCGCAGTTCCGTACACCAGATATTTTCCATCGGAACTCCACCTGCCACAGCACGGCCACCCGTCCTTATCTGAACTTAGGATAGTCCGGAGACCAGTCCCGTCGGCGGCGCCTTCAACTAGTGTTGAAGTAGCCCATCCTCGCGTATACAACGTGGCTGTAAGGTTCTTCCCGTCAGCCGATACGCTGGGATCTTGAATATAGCCATCCATTGACGCCAGCATGCGCGGGTTAGAGCCGTCCTTCTCAGCAACGTACAGATCTCTATAGTTAACGAACAGGATTCGACCGTCGGGAAAGAAAGCTTCATCACTTGCGGCAATGGTGCCCAGCCGCCGCGGCTCGCCGGCCGGAATGGGAACTAACCACAATGGGTAAAGAGCATCTTCATACCCGCCGGCAGAAACGAGCAACGCCGAATTATCCGGTGCAACCCCAGCGACCCATGGATTCGAAACCCGTGTATCCACCAGCGATGTTCGGCCGCCTGTCGTCGAGACTTGCGCGATCTTCCAGCTCCCGTTCGGTCCTTCGTTGAAATAAACTCGCGATCCATCGCTAACCAGTTGGCCAGTCTTCGGCTCGCCGTCATCCGTGAGCTGCGTGACCGCCTCCACCACTGGAACCGCGGGCGCCGTCCTCAACCAGGCAATCGCGCCTGCAACAAGCGCCGCAAAAAATACTGCCGCAGCCACCCATTTCCATGTTCCCGACGATTCCGCGGCCCGCCCGACAGCGGCTTGTTCAACCGCAGCGCGCCCAAAAGCAGCCGACGTCACCTGAGTGAAATCCGAGAGCGCCTCCAAAGCGAACGCCAGGTCCGATGCCGACTGAAATCGCCTCTCTGGCTTTTTTTCAAGGCACCGCTGCACGATTCGTGATAGTCCTGGTGAAAGGCCTTCGGCAGTCGGCAAAATTGTTGGCGGGTCCTCGTGCAGAATCGCCGTCATCGTCTCCGCCGACGTTGGCTTCTTAAACGCTCTCTGGCGCGTCACCAATTCGTACAGAATCGCCCCAAATGCAAAAATATCCGCGCGATGGTCGACCGCTTCGCCGCGTACTTGTTCCGGCGCCATATAACCTGCCGTGCCCATCACCTGCCCTGGCGTAGTGCCGTCGTGCGCCGTGAGCGTGTCGCTGTCTTCGGGCAGCATCAACTTGGCCAAACCAAAATCGAGGATCTTGGCCCGCGCGTCTCTGGTGATAAAAATATTTTCTGGTTTCAGGTCGCGGTGCACGATTCCTTTGTGATGTGCCGCCGACAATCCGTGTGCGATCTGCACTCCGTAATCAATGGCTTTACGCGCGGGCAGCGCACCGTGCGTCAATTCCTGACGCAGCGTGTCGCCTTCCAGCAGCTCCGACACCAGATACGTTGTGCCTTCGAAATTACCGAGTTGATACACAGCTAGGATGTTTGGATGGTTGA
>JAUTXJ010000345.1 GCA_030838075.1 Acidobacteriaceae bacterium | reverse complement strand
CCGCGCTGTTTGCGAAGATTGCGGGAGTGCTGGCGGGTTGGGGCATGAATATTGTGAAGGCGGATGCGTTCGCGAACGCGGCGGGCGTGGTGCTGGATACGTTTCAATTTGTGGACCTGCATAGGACCCTCGAGTTGAATCCGGGCGAAGTCGAGCGCTTCCGGAGAAATCTTGCGGATGTGGTGAATGGAAAAGCGGCGCTGGAGCCGCTGCTGCACAGCAGGGACAGCGCGATGAGGGCCAAAGCTCCGAAGATCGCGGTGGATACGCGAATTACTTTTGATGATGCGTCATCGCTGCACAGCACGTTGCTGGAAATCGTGACGCAGGACCGGCCGGGATTGCTATATGAGATGGGCTCGGCGATGGCCAAGCAGGAATGCAATATCGAAGTGGCACTGATCGATACAGAAGGACAAAAGGCGATTGACGTGTTTTACCTGACATCGCGTGGGAAGAAATTAACGGAGCAGATAAAGGAAGCGCTGCGGCAGGACTTGCAGCGGAGCTTGGGTTAGCGGTATCTGCGGATCACGAGGTTGTGTCGATCGGAGCGATAGAGGCCGAGAACGTAGAGAGTGACGGCGCCTTTCGTTGAATAAATAACCTGGCGGATGCGCAGAAGTGGGGCGCGTTTTGGCAGACCGAGAAGTTCGGCGGTTCGCGGATCGGCGGCGGTGGCGTCGACCTCTCCGTCGGAGTAGCTGAGCTCGACGTGATAATCGCGTTGCAAGGTGGAGAATAAAGATTCTTTCTGCAACGGAGCGGACTGCAACCCAGCAAACTGTTCAGCGGAGAGATAGCAGGTCTCAAGGGCGAAAGGCTCGCCACCAGCGGCATGCCTCAGACGCTCCAATTTAAAAACGCGGCTTCGGGGTGGAAGGGCTAAGCGCGCGGTGGCTTCCTCTTCATTTTCGATTATTTTTGTGAACAGAATTTTGAAATGGGCGTTAAACCGCGGCTGCTCATTTGTTCGGTATAACTCATCAACTTATTGAAATGAATTTTTGGAGCGGCGACGAAAGTGCCGACCCCTCGGCGGCGCTCGACCAAGCCTTCGCGCTCGAGGGAGGCGAGAGCGTGGCGAGCGGTCATGAGGCTGACATCATGAATTCTTGCGAGTTCTCTTTCGGAGGGTACCACGTTTCCGGTGCGCAGCTCGCCAGCGTCAATGCCAGCTCGAATCTTTTCCTGGATCCTCTTATACGCAGGAATTCCGTTTGTTTTCGTGGCTGGCATTCTGATTCCCTCGACGTATCCTGAACCGCTACACGCGTCATAAACCCAAACGAAAGAGACGGTAAAAAAGTTCAACCGTTAGCTGTTCTGAACTCAATTCCACGAAGTTGTTGCCGGTAAGGAAAAGCCTCCGCCAACATGAATCCAAGACCATGGAAGCGAAGAGCACCAATCCCCACAGCAGTACTGTTATATGGCACTGATGCTATAGGGCGCGGCGATGGGAACGGTATAAGACAATCCTTTTTTCTTATAAAGTACTATTTTTATTGACGGCGAGAATGAAGGACCGCTATATAGCTAATACCATTAGAAGGCACTTTTGTCTTTTTAAATCCCACCTGAACAATTCATTTTTTGACAGAGAAAGAAGAATCGCCAGGCAAGGCGCGAACGGACGTGAACGCCATTGTGAACTGCGCACCCGCTTACGAGACGAGCCCGATTTTGAACGCTATCTTTGCGGCTTAGATTAATGGCAAAGTATGGCGATTAATTTTCACGGCGCGGTGTCCCGCTTCAATTTGAGCGAGGAGGCGGACTTTGTACCAGCAGAAAATCTTACACGTAATGCTCGCGATGTGTGCGCTCGTTTTATTGGCGCCGAGCGGCGTTGGCGCGCAAGAAAGTTATGCGGTTATCGCACAGGATGGCGTGGAGATGAAAACGCGTGATGGAGTGAAACTCTACGCGGACATTTACCGGCCGAAGACTGATGGGAAATTTCCGGTAATCCTGATGCGCACTCCGTACGATAAAAGCTCGGGTTGGGCGGTGGGGGAGGCGCACGAGATGGCTACGCATGGCTACGTGGTCATTCTGCAAGACGTGCGTGGGCGATACACGTCGGAAGGCGAGTGGTACCCGTTTCGGCACGAGTCGGAGGATGGCTATGACACGATTGAGTGGGCTGCCGCGCTGCCGTTCTCGAGCGGTAAAGTTGGCATGACCGGCGGTTCTTATGTAGGCGCAACGCAGATGCTTTCTGCCATTGCACATCCCCCGCATCTTGCGGGAATTTGTCCGGAGGTGACCGCCAGCAATTATCACGACGGTTGGACGTATCAAAGCGGCGCACTGGAACAGTGGTTCGATCAGAGTTGGTCCTCGCAACTGGCCAGGAACACGATGGCGCGATTGATTGAGAAGAATATGAATGTGCTGCAGGGCGTGCGGGTGCTGCCACTTACGCAGTTTCCGGCGTTCAATTATGCCGCACTGCCTGCGGGCGCTGAAGCCACCGCGCAGCTTGCTCCGTATTATCTGGACTGGCTTGCGCATCCGTCCTACGACGAGTATTGGAAGAAGTGGTCGATCGAGGAACATTTTTCGGATATTCGAGTTCCGGCGCTGCATGTCGGCGCCTGGTATGACATTTTTTTAGGCGGGACGTTGAGGAATTATGTGGGAATCAAGGCGCATGGCGGATCAGAAGAGGCGCGTAACGGCCAGCGGCTACTGATACAAATCGGTGGGCACGCGGGATCTGGGCGCCGGATTGGAGATGTTGAATTTGGCGATGAGGCGCTGAAGTTTACTTCAACGCAAGTGGTGCTGGACTGGTACGACTACCTTTTCAAGGGCGTTCAGAATGAGTTTGGGACGGAAGGAGCTGGCGCAGGCAAGGTTGCCGAGGCAGTCAAGCCCGTTCACATTTTTGGAATGGGCGCGAACAAGTATCAGGAGGAGTCCGGTTGGCCTCCGCCGCAAGCTAAAACCACTCGCTATTTTCTGCATTCGGAAGGTTCGGCAAATTCCCTGGGTGGCGATGGCGTACTCTCGACCGCGCCGCCAAAAAAGGAAGCGGCTGATAAATTCACTTACGATCCGGCAAATCCTGTGACGACGATCGGCGGGTCATTGTGCTGCGACGCTGAACACTACGAGCCCGGGCCGCGCGACCAGCGTGCGGATGAAAATCGCAACGACGTCTTGGTTTATTCCACAAAGCCGGTTGGTGAGGATATGGAAGTTACTGGCCCGGTAACGCTCGAACTTTGGGTTAAATCTTCGGCGGTGGACACCGATTTTACTGCGAAACTCGTGGACGTTTCGCCGGATGAGTTCGCTATGAATCTTACTGACGGGATTCTGCGTATGCGTTATCGGGATTCTCAGGAGAAGCCCACATTGATGAGCCCTGGGCAGGTTTACAAAATTTCGGTGGACCTGTGGGCTACCAGCAATGTGTTTAAGAAAGGTCATGTTTTGCGGCTGGAAGTTTCCAGCAGCAATTTCCCGCGCTTCGATCGCAATTTGAATACTGGAGCGGAACAGGCCACCAGCCGCGATTTTATTTCGGCCACCAACACGATCCTGCACGATGCGGAGCATCCCTCGGCGCTTTTGCTTCCAGTGATCGCTGGCGCCGGAGCAGCGGCACCATGATCAATGCGCAGTGAATTTGCCGCCGCGCTATGATGCAAGATATGGCGAAATTCCGCGGGTATCGCCGGGCTGAACCCGGCACGCAACCGGATCACCTGCATCCTGCTTACGTTTCCTCCATCAAGCGAGCGCCTTCCAAGCCACTCGTATACCTGCCTCATACTCTTTCGGAAGTGACAGGGCCGAGTTTTGATTCTTTTTCGGGGATCGATGTAAAGGCCGGTGACCTCACTCGACAGCATCATGGCGAACCGTTGGGCGAGCGCATTATCGTCAGCGGGCGAGTGCTGGATGAAGATGGACGGCCGGCTGCGCACACGCTGATTGAGGTTTGGCAGGCTAATGCGGCGGGCCGCTACCGACACAGTGTGGATCAGCACAATGCTCCATTGGACCCGAATTTCGAAGGCAGTGGCCACACGTTGAGCGATGAGAATGGGAATTTTAGATTTATTACGATACGGCCTGGCGCTTATCCGTGGAGAAATCACTACAACGCATGGCGACCGGCGCACATTCATTTTTCGGTATTCGGTCCAGCGTTTGCGACGCGATTAATTACGCAGATGTATTTTCCTGGAGACGCGCTGCTGCCGTTTGATCCTATTTTTAATTGCACGGGCGATGAAAAGGCTCGCAATCGGTTGATTTCGCTTTTTGATTGGGAGACTACCGTGTGCGAGCAGGCGTTGGGCTTCAGGTTCGACATTATTCTTGGCGGGCGTGATTCGACGCCTTGGGAAAAATAATGAGCTTGCAGGCGACAACTTCACAAACGGTGGGGCCGTATTTCAAGATTGGACTGTCGAGATTTTATACTGACGATTTAACTGGGCCAGGTGTTCCTGGAGGAACGATCGAGATTGTGGGGCGCGTTTTTGACGGCGATGGTCAGCCTGTGCCGGATGGCGTGATTGAAATATGGCAAGCCGACGCGGCGGGGAAATATGCGCATCCGGAATTTCTCCGGGAGTCGGAAAATATCCAAGAGACTGACGGTCAGGCGGAGGAACAAAAACGAGGTCAAAGCGTATTCCGGGGTTTCGGGCGTGTTCCCACGAAGTCGGATGGATCGTTTCGCTTCAAAACCATCAAGCCTGGCCGCGTGCCCGCACCGGATGGAACGTTGCAAGCTCCGCATATTGCGGTTTCTGTATTTACGCGTGGATTATTGCGGCGGCTCGTGACGCGCATTTATTTTCCTGACGAACCGAGCAACGCTGAAGACTTCGCACTCAAATTAGTTCAGGCGGGAAGGCGGCATACGCTCATCGCGAAAAAATTGAGCGACGCCCGGCTGGAATGGAACGTGGTGTTGCAGGGAGCGGAGGAAACTGTTTTCTTCGATTGCTGAACAGCGTCTGGCCGCCTAGGGCGGCTGTGGCGTGAGGGTCGTCGCAAACCGTCAGCATCGCGCTGGCGGTGCAAGAAGCGTCGGAGAAACTGCTTGCGGGGCTGTAGCTCTGGCGGAAAAGGGTTCACACTCGGTTTTTAAGGATGTCAAAGTCAGTGATGCGCGTATTGGGAATGGAGCGAAGTGCAGGCGCCGGTTCGATCCCGGTCACGTCCACCAAATTTCTTCACCGATATTTTTGCAGATTCATTTAGTTGGCTGAAAGTTACCTAAATCGATTTCATAGCTTATTTCC
>JAUTXJ010000329.1 GCA_030838075.1 Acidobacteriaceae bacterium | reverse complement strand
CGCTCGCCGCGGCGAGCGACTTCTCTTCTTTCGCAGGGTCGGCTGCATCCGAGGCACCCTCTCCGGCCGCACTCTGCGAATCCGCAGGCGACACGCCTGCCTCTACAGCTGCCGACGCTTTCGTCTCTTCGTCCATGATCAAGCGCGCCACAATTCCATGAGCGCCTTGGCTTGCTCTTTAAGCACCGCGCGCTCCCCATTGTTCCAGACCACGTGATCGGCCCGACTAATTTTTTCGTTTAACGGCATTTGTGAATCGATAATTTGTCCGGCTACGGCGCGGTCAAGTCTGCTCCGTTGCCAAAGTCGAGAAAATTGGATTTCGCGCGAACACGCCACCACCACCACTCGGTCGCAAAAGGTCTCACCACCGGTTTCATATAGAAGTGGAATATCTGCGAAGAAAAATTCGGCTGCGTTGCGATGCGTTTTGGCTTCCGCGCTCCATTGCTGGCGAATCCGCGGATGGAGAATTTGTTCGAGCGCGCTCTTTTTGGCGGCGTCCACAAAGACTATGGCCCGAAGTCTCTCCCTATTCAAGTCTCCTCCGGGGAAATACGTTTCCGGCCCGAATTCGCGCAAAAGCTCTTCCTTAACTTCCTTGTCAAGATCGACAAGTTCGCGCGCCGCCTTGTCCGCGTTAAAGAATTTCGCCTCCGGAATAATCTCGCGCAGACAATCGCAGAAAGCTGTCTTGCCCGTGGAGATCCCGCCTGTAATTCCAATGGCCGGCATGCGTTGTTCTTATAGCACTCTCACCAGAAACCAACGAGAACAAGGTCACCGGCCGGTTACCGGCGCGTATTCTTCAGCCGTATCGTCGGGTTAGCCAAATTGCGGTGTCACTTGCGGAAGAAAAGTACGTGATGCTTTATGCGGTAACCCTCGCATTGAAATGTTACGGGAATTTTGGCTTGCTTAACAGTTCCGGGACGAAAACGCCACTTAAGGAAAGCCGCAATGCTCGATTGATCCAGCTCGGAATGCCCAGTGCTCTTTAGGACGTCTACGGACTCCACAGCGAGATCGCTCCTCTACCCTTTTAGAGGGAGCCTGCAGCAGTCTGCCCAGCCGCTCTATTAGAACTTAAAACCGAAACTTACCGTAGACCGTTACCGGACAATAAAGACGATCGCCCGCGTTGTTAACGTTGCTTATGGTGGAGTAGCCTTGATCAATCAGATCGCTGTCGTTTCCATCTAGTTTCGTCTCGTAGCGCACGCCTGCATCGACCCCAACAGAGAAGTGACAGGAAACCGCCACTTCTACGCCAACCAGCAGCGCGACAGTCCCAACGACGCTGCTATCATAGAGCGCACCATCGAACGCCGTGCTACCGGTGTCGTCAACAACCAAAAGGTGAATATCGTCGACCGCGGTCGCGCCGCCGGAAATAGAGACATACGGCCTGAAGCGCGCTTCTTTCGGGAGAAAGAAATAACGTAATCCCAATTCGCCGCCCCACGCGCTATAGTCGCCCCAGTGGTCGGTGAGGACAAAGGTGACGGGTCCTTTTAAGTCCACAGTTGCCGTGCTGCCACTGGTTATCTCGCTGTCAGCGTGACTGTACTTGAACATACCGAAAACTTCGAGATGGCGGGTGAGGACGTAGCCGAATTCCCCCTGAATCCGATAAAAATTAGTGTTGTAGACGCTGTCGTATGTGTGCGAATTGATGTCGAGCAGGACGGCCCCGCCGAAAGCAAGCGCGCGAGCGCCATTAAAAAAGTCTGTGCCTTGGTAATCGAAATCGGTTCCTGCACCAATGCTGATATACCATCTCGGATCGCACACTGGCTGCTGCTCGACAACCGGGTTCTTCTCCTTCGAGTAATCGGACATCGAAGCCGGGCCGGCGAAGCTGGAAATCAGAAATCCAGATGTTAAAAAGGCGGCCGAGAACATCAGTTTTGTTTTCATATTTGGTCAGATGCCGCGAGTGTTGAGAATCGAGCGCTCAATGTCGATGCAATATTTCGCAATCTGAGGCGACCCGGTCCTCCCTTTCTATGGCGGCCAGATAATCGCGGCAATCAAGTTAAAAACCGGAAATAACGGTAGACAGGATATATGTCAGCTAAATTCAGCCGGTGCGGCGGCCGCATCGATCCAATTAGCCCCCGGTCTCGTTCGAGCGCTCGCAATGCGTTCGACCAGCTCTTCCGTCTTCTGAATATGTTGAAGATGCCGCTTCCTTTGCCATGGAAGGAGTTTTGCGGCGGGTGAGTGATACTGCCCGCGAAGTATCAAATATGGGAGCCCGAGGAACACGAGCATCGGCAAGAAGCCGAGAACTGTTTCGGTAACGCGATCCTTGGCTGTCGACGGTGAGAATACATAAGAGATGCCTTATCGATGTCGCGGGCATATAACATGAATTGGGCTAACGAGAACAAGGTCAACCGCTACTCTAGCACGCCGAATGAGGCTAGCTAAAATCGACATCGAATGCCAATGTCCTGGCGGGTTGAGATCGATCGTTTTCCATCTTTGAGATCTTCAAAGAATCGAACAGTCATAGAAGGGCACGTATTTATGAAGGCCAACTGCGATTGGGGAAAGAATAAGCGGCTGCGTAAGTGACGAGATCGGCAAAGATTGCAGCAGTTATAGCGTTAGTCGCGTGTTGCCTGGTGACCGGAGCGACGTCGATAGGCGCTTATTACTTGTTGAGCTGGTACCACGGAACGCGGTTAATAAACGACGGCTATGCGGCCGCATTTCGCAACGACAGCGACACAGCGATCAAACGTTTCAATGAAGCGCTAAAGCAGCACTTAACACAGCAGCAGGCTTTGTTCGTTCATATGAATCGTGGCCTGGTCTACAACTCCAAGTCGCGCTTCGATGAGGCGATTCGCGATTTCACCGAGGCTCTTCGAGTTGACCCAAAAATTGCCGACGCCTATGCCGGTCGCGGATTCGCCTATCAGTGCAGAGGCGACGCCCCGAAGGCGATTGTCGATCTTACTGAAGCGATCCGGCGCGATCCAAACTCGCCATCGGCTTTTTACAATCGCGGCATCATCTTTTTCCAAAAAGGTGAAATCGATCGTGCCATTGCCGACTTGGACGAAGCCGTCCGCTGCAATCCAAATAGTGCCGACGCGCTGGTTTGGCGCGGTCTGTGTTATGCCGCGAAGAACGATCTGGATCGTGCGCTGGCTAACTTCGATGGAGCGATCGCGGTCGACCCAAATAACGCGTCGGCATTCATGGAGCGATCAAACATTTACTTGGGTAAGGGCGACCACGAGAAACAAGCACGCGATTACGACCAAGCACGTCGGTTGACTCCAAATATTGGCCGCACTCCTGAAGAATCGTGGATAAAGGATCACCACGACGTCTTTCGAGACGCACAGAGCGCATATCAGGCGGGCGACTTTGACCGTGCGATTGAATTAAATAATAAATTGCTGGCCATGGAGATTAGTGTGGCGCAAGCGTCTTCCGCGGTGATGAATCGGGGCAATGCCTATAAAGCGAAGGGCAACACCGATCGAGCGTTGGCTGATTACGATCAGGCCTTGCGGCTCGACCCAACGAATGCGGGAGCATATGTGGATCGAGGGCTGGTCTTAGCTGAACAGGGTGACCGCGATGGAGCCCTGAAGGATTACAATGAAGCAATCCGAATCGACCCGAAAGGATGGCAGGCCTATTTCAATCGCTCCGTAAATTTTCTCCAAGAACACGATCTGGACCGCGCCAGCGCTGATCTTACGACTGTAATTCGTTTGAACCCAGATTATGCAGGCGCCTATGTAAGTCGGGCCAACATTTTTATCCGCCAAGGCCAGCTCGATCAGGCGATCGGCGACTGCAGTAAAGCAATCGAACTCGATCCCAATCTCGTCCACGCCCGCATCAGCCGTGCGACCGCTTATATTCAAAAAAAAGATTACGACAAAGCAATTCAGGAACTTGAAGCAATCGAACAATTGAAGCCCAAACAGGCCGATGTCGTGCTTAACTCACTGGCCTGGCTGCGCGCCACCTGTCCGGAGGAAAGATTTCGAAACGGGCCGGCCGCGGTCCAGGCCGCAACCAAAGCTTGTGAGCTTACGAATTGGAATAATAACGCTTACATGGACTCGCTGGCCGCCGCATACGCTGAGATGGGTGATTTCGAGCAGGCGGTAAAGTTCCAGAAAAAAGTGCTGGAGATGACAAAACCTTCGAACAGCAATTATAAGGGAATGGAGAAGCGACTCGGGCTTTACCAAGAACACAAACCGTATCGCGAGCATCCAAACCAACCAGATTGAGTCACGCGCCGGGTTGCCGTCCGCGATTATTTGCCCTTGGAGAAGTACAGCTTTTCATTGCCGAAATCGATGATGCCCCAGTTCTGCCCAAGAACATCCATGCCCAGCATGCCGATCAGTTTGCCTCCGCTGGCGGAGTAGAAGCCGAACGTGCCCAGTGTTAGATCGGGCGGACGCACAGGGACACCGCCGATCTTGAAGCTGCCCACCTTGGCCAATTTGGTCTTACTGATTACTCCGGCCGCGTCCACCATTTGAATGCCAGCGTCGTATCCGGCGGCTTTTATTTGCGAAGAAAATCGAGAGTCGACACCGCTGAGATAAGCCCCGGTGTCGATTACCATTTTACCGGTTGCGCCACTAATCTCCACGTCCACGAGGAATTGGCCGCGCCCGTTCCCCGAGAATGAGACTTCCGAAAGTCCCACCGCTTTCAGCGCCGGTCCCAGCACGGCACGGCGTCCGGTTCCAGGTGGCCTCAGATACAGACGGAAATTTGGCAGATCAAGGATTGCGGAGTTCGTGTGCAAGAATCCTGCACCGACGAAACCGTTCGCTCCGACACTCTGGCTCACGTGCTCATTTCTCAATACTTGGAACGTTCCGACAAAGAGAGGCACTCCCTTTATCTGAACATTGCCCAGCCCCACTAATCCGGGCATTCCTTTCGTGACGGACATTAGGGCTCCGGTTGCGCTCTGACCATAACCCTTGACCGCTTCCGTCGGCACTTTCATGGACATCGCGTAACCGGTGTCCAGCGAAATGCCATCAGCACCCCAGCCAGTGTCGAGAACCAGGGTGGCATTGCGGCCGTTTATGGTCCCGCGAACGACCAAATCGTTTGGCTGAGGCCGGGTGATTGGCACCATGCCATAGCCATCGCGTGCCAGCACCGCGAGATTGATGGGTGAATGCGCACGTGCCCAGGCCAGACAAAGTCCAGCCGCGCTAAGACAGGCAATGATTGCCAAACACCGCAAACGCGGTCGCGAATAAACTTTTTCCCGGGAGGAACGCTGCATGGGGCCGAACCATATCGTTAGTTTTTTTTCGAGCAATACAAAAAGAGCGGAGGGCACCGCCAGTAATTGCACAGTCAGGACGCTATTTCTTATACGCCGGCGCTTCCGGCAACACCGGCGGCTGAATGAAATCCTGTTCCTCTTCTTCTTCGGTCGGATTGAGCGGTTGTCCGCCTGGAGTGACGAGTCGCGCGGTAACGAAGATAATCAGATTGCGCTTGATGTGTTGGTCGACATTACTGCGAAACAATCGGCCAACTAAAG
>JAUTXJ010000299.1 GCA_030838075.1 Acidobacteriaceae bacterium | reverse complement strand
CCAATGCCGGATTCGACCAGGTAAATGTATGCCGGAAGATGTACAGCTTTGTGCAGCCCGGCGAACGCATGTTTGTGATCTTGACCAGCGGAAGCTTGTCGATCAGCCAATCGGTGGTGACGCTGCTACGCGCGGACTTTGATTCGGGACGCGGGTTGGCGCAGGCCAGCTCACTTTATGACGCGGCGCGAATTGTAGGGAACTGCGTGCGGCGTATTTCGGAGCTGGATCGCGCGTCGCTCGAACGCGATTCGTTCAGCTTTAACGTGCATTTGCTGCTAGGCGGGCAGGTGCGAGGGCAGGAGCCGAACCTTTATTTGATCTATCCACAAGGCAATCCTATCGCGGCGACGGAAGATTCTTTGTATTTGCAACTGGGCGAATGCAAGTATGGGCGGCCGATTCTGGACCGGGGGATACAGGCGACCACGTCGTTGGAAGTGGCGGCCAAGTACGCGCTGTTGTCGCTGGATGCGACTATGCGGTCGAATGTGACGGTGGGGCCGCCTTTTGACCTGCTGCTCTATAAGAAGGACAGCCTGGAAGTAACCCGTTACCGGCGGGTATGCGCTGGGGACCGCGACCTGAACCTGATCCACTCGAGTTGGGAGCAGTCGTTAAGGCGGGCGGTGGAGCAACTGCCGGATATTGAGTTCCCGGTGATCGATGGGGACACGGCCGGGACGGTGGCGCAGACGGCGCGGTCCGGGACGTAGTTTTCGTCGTGTGACCCAGGTTCAAGCTCAAAATCAAACCTGGGGCACCCGAAACCCATCCTGAATCTAGGGTAATTCTGCTGTTTTTTGGATGTTTCTAATTGGTTTTCCCGATAATCAACGACGTTGCGATGCGCTATCCTTGCGCCGGACGTAAAGCACCGCAATAGTATGATTATCGATACGGATGCTCCTGACCAAGGCGCCAGCGAAGCCTTCCGGCGCTACGAATTTAATGGCTCGTACGACGAGATGTTTCGGTCGACGGACCTTCCACGCAAACAATACCGCCCGCTGTATACCCAACTACTGAATCTTGGCGCTGACGAATTGCGACGGAGCAAGCAGGAAGCCGACCAGTCGTTCTTTAACCAAGGCATTACGTTTACCGTTTATGGAAGCGAAAAAGGGACGGAGCGGATTTTCCCTCATGATTTGCTACCGCGCATTATTACGGCGGCGGAGTGGGAAACGATTGAGCGCGGATTGACGCAACGGATTACGGCACTGAACCTTTTTCTGAAGGATGTTTATCACGAAGCGCGGATTATTGAGGAAGGCGTCGTTCCCGGGAAGATTGTTTATACCTGCAAACATTACCGGCGAGAGATGCGCGGGATTAAAGTACCGCGAGACGTGTATGTGACGGTGGTGGGGACGGATTTGATTCGCACGCCGGAGGGGAACTTCGTCGTGTTGGAAGATAACCTGCGAGTGCCGAGTGGCGTGTCGTACATGCTGACCAGCCGCAGGGTAATGAAGCATATTTTTCCGACGTTGTTTCGGAAATGCCGCGTGCGGCCGATTGAGCAATACAGCCAGGTGCTTTTGTCGGCGCTGAAGTCGCTTGCGCCGGAAGGGCGCACGGAGCCTACGGTGGTGTTGCTTACGCCGGGTTCTTACAACTCCGCTTACTTTGAGCATACGTATCTTGCGCGGCAGATGGGCATAGAGCTGGTGGAAGGGCGCGACCTGCTGGTGCATGACAACGTGGTTTACATGCGCACCACGTTTGGGTTGCAACGCGTGGATGTGATTTACCGGCGGATTGATGACGATTATCTGGATCCGCTGGTTTTTGAGGGGCACTCGGCGTTGGGTGCGGTGGGATTGTTCAACGCGTATCGCGCGGGGAATGTGGCGTTCGCAAATGCAATGGGGACGGGCGTAGCGGACGACAAAGCGATTTATGCGTATGTGCCGAAGATCATCAAGTATTACTTGAATGAGGATCCTATTCTGGAAAACGTCGAGACGTTGTTGATGTCGGATGCGGCGCAACGCGATCACGTTTGCCAAAAGCTGGATCAATACGTGGTGAAAGCGGTGGGGGAGTCGGGCGGTTACGGGATGCTGATTGGGCCGCACAGCACTTCGGAGCAGCGCTCGGAATTTCGCGACAGGATTATGGCGGAGCCACGAAATTATATTGCGCAACCAACGATTAATTTATCCACGGCACCGTGTTTTGTGGACGGAACGATTGAGCCGCGGCACGTGGATTTGCGGCCGTATGTGGTTTATGGAGAAAACATCACCATTGTTCCCGGGGGGCTGACGCGCGTGGCGCTGCGCAAGGGTTCGCTGGTGGTGAACTCGTCGCAAGGCGGTGGGTCGAAGGATACCTGGGTGTTACAAAATTGAGGAATATGAGCGTTACGTCCGAGGCTCGATGCTTTCGCGGGTAGCCGACAGCCTTTACTGGATGAGCCGCTATTTTGAGCGGGCGGATAACGCGTCGCGCGTCGTGGAAGCGACGTATGGGCTGATTCTGAATCCTGCAAAATTTTCAAGTGACGAGCGATGGTTTCGCGCAGTGTCTTCGCTGGCTCGCGGCACGACGTCCACGAATCTGGATCCGCAGCGGGCCTTATTTCTGCTGGTAGCTGATTCGGAAGGAGTATTTTCTATCATGAGGTGCATTGCCGGTGCGCGCGAAAACGCCAGGCAGGTACGCGAGGAAATCAGCTCCGAGATGTGGGAGCACCTGAATAAACTATTCCATGAAGTGACCGGGACGGATTTGCACGCGGATGATGATGCGGAGGCCATGCGCATTGTGAATATCGTGCGCGAGGGGGCTTACCGCTTTTACGGCATCACGGATACGACGATAAATCACGGCGAAGGCTGGCATTTCATTCAGTTGGGGAAATACATCGAGCGGGCCTGTAATCTTTCCATTTTGCTGGATGCCTATTTTTCGGTGGATAAGAATGCCGACGATCTGGACTGGGTGGGATTGTTGAGCAGTTGCGCAGCGTTTGAAGCGTACTGCAAGGTTTGCACCGCGGAATTGAAACCGGAACGCATCGCGGATTTTATTTTGCTGCAACCGGAATTTCCGTATTCGGTACGGTACTCGCTGGACAGAATGCATCACGCGCTGACCTCCATCAGCAACCGTTCGTTGAGCCGCAGGACTGGGAAAATCGAGAGGTTGATAGGGCGATTGCGATCGGCGGTGACGTACGTGCAGATCGGTGAAGTGATTCGCGGCGATTTGCACATGTACCTGGCGGCGATTATCGAGCAGTGCCGAGATTTGCACGCCGCGGTGAATGAAGTTTATATCGAATATCCTATTGAGGTCGCGTTCGAGTCGTAATGTTCTACGCCATCCGACATTTTACGCGCTACCGCTACAGCCACACGGTGTGGCAGAGCATGATGGAAGTGCGGATGCACCCGCGCAGCGAAGGCAGCCAGCGGTGCTTTATTTTTCAGCTGTCGGTAAATCCTCGCGCGCGAATTTTTGCGCACACGGACGCGCGCGGGAACCTGGTACATCATTTTGATTTGCCGCAGCGGCATCGCCAACTGACGGTTATTTCCGATGCGTTAGTGAATATAGACGAGCAGCAACCCTTGCCGGAAACGATGGATTACAAGGCGTGGGACGACTTGCAAGAGATGACCGAGAAAAAAGATTATTGGGATACGATGATGCCCAGCCACTTTGCACGGCCGTCGCCGGAACTGGAAGATTTGGCCAACGAGATCGGTGTGGCGAAGAGGGATGGGCGCAGTCCGCTGGCTTTTCTTACGGACGTGGCAGCCGGGGTGTATCGTAGTTTTACGTACGTAAAAAAGAGTACGGCGGTAAATTCGCCCATTGAGCACGCGCTGCGTTCGCGACAGGGAGTGTGCCAGGATTTCGCGCACATCATGATTACGCTGGTGCGTAAGGCCGAAATTCCTTGCCGGTATGTCAGCGGGTATCTTTATCACGGCAAGGAAAACGCGGACCGGTCGGCGGACGGGGCCACGCACGCGTGGGTAGAAGCGGCGCTGCCGGGACTTGGCTGGGTGGGATTCGATCCGACAAATAATTTGGTTGCGGCGGAGCGGCACATTCGCACGGCGGTGGGCAGAGATTATGCAGACGTGCCGCCGACGATGGGAACCATGAAGGGCAAGGCCGAGACGGAATTGCAGGTGCGGGTGCGAGTGACGCCATCGCAAGCGGTGCTGCCGCCGGATGAAGAATTTGCGGCGGATGAAGAGTGGTCGCAATTCCTGGAAGAGGATCACCAGTCGCAGTTGATGCGGGCACAACAGCAGCAGCAACAGCAACAGCAACAGGCGCAGCAATAAAGCAGCCTTGACGTTTCAGGTCGTTGCGACACTCAATCGTAAGCTGGTGGACCAAGGGACAGCTATTCCCTTAGACAATTAGTCTTCAAATTATCTCCCGTAACAATTCAGCTTTAATTACTATCTGTGCACCGCCAACGGGCGGTCCTCATGCCTATAACCATGCGTTTCGCCGCGTCAGTGTTGTGTCTGGTGGCATTTCCCAGCGTGCTTTTCTCTCAAGTGATGAGACAGATGACGCCGCAAGATGACTTTTCCAAAGAAGCCTATGTGTTAGAGATGTTGCACACACGGGTGCGCTTTGAAGCGGACGGCACGGGGTCGCGAGAGCTGACCGGGAGGGTCCGCGTGCAGTCGGAGGCGGCGCTGCATGAACTGGGACTTCTGCGCTTCACCTACGCATCTACGTTCGAATCCATCAAGATCGACTATGTGAGAGTGCGCAAACCAGATGGGACAGTGGTAGTAACTCCTGGCAGTAATGCGCAAGAGGTGGATTCAGAAGTGAGCCGGCAGGCGCCGATGTACACGGACCAGCGTGAGAAACATATCGCCGTAAAAGCGTTGGGGAGTGGGGACGTGCTGGAGTACCACATCGTGTGGACGGTGCACGATGCGCTGGCGCCCGGCCATTTTTGGATCAGCGACAATTTTGTTCGAGATGTGATCTGCCTGGACGAGCAAATCGATGTGGATGTTCCGAAGGATGTGCTGGTCAAATTGTTGAGTGGAGCGATTGCGCCAACAATCAAGGATGAAGGTGCGCGGCGAGTGTATACGCTGCACAACATGAATCTGATTCGTGCGAAAGATGAAAACGAAGGGGCATGGGAAAAGGGTATAGGAAACGCGACGCCGCCGGTTATTGAACTCAGCTCGTTCCAATCCTGGGAGGAAGTAGGTAAATGGTTTGGAGGACTGGTTGCGCCGCAGATCCAGCTAACACCTGTGATTCAGGCGAAGGCAGAAGAACTCACACGAGGCAAGGCCAGCGAAAGCGAAAAGATCCAAGCGCTGTATGAATTCGTTTCACAACACTTTCGTTATATCGGAGTGAGCTTAGGGCAGGGGCGTTATACGCCGCATCGCGCGGAAGATGTGCTGGCCAACCGCTATGGAGATTGCAAAGACAAACATGCGTTATTTGCGGCTCTGCTATCGGCTATCGGTATAAAGGCGTATCCAGCGTTACTGGCCAGCTCGATGAAACTGGACTCGGACTTTCCCTCGCCGGGTCTTTTTGATCATGTCATCACCGCTATCCCGCAAGGCGACTCTTTTCTTTTCTTGGATACGACCCCGGAGCTGGCTGCGTATGGCTACCTGGTGAGGCCACTTCGAGACAAATCGGCGTTGGTAATTCCCTCCGGCGCGACGGCACGCCTGGTGAAGACGCCAAAAAACCCTCCCGGAACGAATAGTGAAGAGTTTCACATGGATGCTTCGCTGGATGCGGATGGGACGTTGGAAGGGAAGTCACGGGTCGAGAGTCATGGCGACTCAGACATAATGCTGCGTTCGGCGTTCAGGGTCACGTCCGAAAGCCAGTGGAATGAATTAGTGCAGCGGATCAGCGCGGGGATGGGATTTGCAGGAACGGTTAGCGAGGTAGTTGCGGCACAACCGGAGGCGGTTGGGCAGCCTTTCTGGTTCTCTTATTCGTATCACCGGCCTGAATATTCAAACTGGAAAGAACATCAAATTACCCTGCCGCTTCCGCCGTTGATTTTGCCGGCCCTCGGGGAAAAACGAAAGTCTTTGGCGGAGCCTGTGGCGCTGGGCTCTCCGGGGGAAATTATGTATGAAGCCAAAGTTAAATTTCCAAAAGGCATGAGACCGGTATTGCCACAAAATGTGAACGTGCAAGAGGATTTTGCGAGCTATACCGCAACGTACAGCTTTGAAGATGGGGTATTGACTGGTGTCAGGCAGCTAAAGACTCGTATGAACGAAATTCCGGGTTCAAAGCGTGCCGCATACTCGAAGTTCGTGGATGAGATGGTGGCGGACCAGGACCATTTCATGCCGGTTACGGGTGGACCGCAGCTAATGGCATTGGGAAGCCCGCCCGGGCACTCGGACAATCCCGAGGCGCAAAAGCTGTACGAGCAAGCATATGAATCGATACAACTGGGAGCGCCACGCGCTGCCGTTACAGCACTAGAACGAGCTTTACGATTGGACCCCAAGTGGAGCGATTGTTGGTTGCTTCTAGGCAACGCGCGTTTTATGGCAAGTCAGATTGATCAGGGAATGCAGGCTTACGAGAAGGCTGTTTCAGTGGACCCGACTAACCTGAACAGCCGACGGCACCTAGCGATGGCGCTGACGGTGGCCCATCGCGACGGGGAAGCGATCGCAGCGTGGCAAGAGTTTTTGAAGCTGGGCCCGGCGGATAGCGTGGGCTCTGAAAAGTTAAGGGCACTCT
>JAUTXJ010000286.1 GCA_030838075.1 Acidobacteriaceae bacterium | reverse complement strand
CGCGCACGCTCCTTGATGGAGATGGGTCCCAACCGCAGGCGGTCCAACTCGTCCCCTGTAAATCGTCCCGCGAAGCTAAAGCCTTCGCCATTGTCGTCGACGACTAACACCAGGGCGCTGTCATCCTGTGACAGTTTTACCACGACATGGGAAGCCTTCGCATGCTTTTTTATATTGTTGAGTGCTTCACGATATATCTGGAAAATCTCCCGGCAAACGCGGTCCGGAGCATGGATTTCTGCCGAATCGATCAGCAGGTCCAGCGCTACGATGGATTCATTACGGTAGCGCTCGGCAAATCCCCGCATCAAATCAACCAGATCCGCGCTTTGCACCCGTAAAGGACGCAAGTCCGTCACCAGGTGCCGGAGCTCCGCGGACTCGTTCCGCACCGTCTGTTGCAACGCTGCCAGGCTGGTTACCGACTGTTCCGGTGAGGCCGCCACACGGCGGCGCAGCACGTCTAGCTGTATCTCGATACTAAGCAGAGTCTGCAAGATACCGTCGTGAAGATCGCGCGAGATGCGGCTCCGCTCCCCTTCTATGGCCCGTGCTCGCAGGTGCCGTAGCAGGAAAATATTCTCCAGCGCTGGACCTACGTGTCGCGCGATGCGTTCGAGCCAGGCCAAATCTGCTTTTTGAAAGGGCTTCCGGTGATCTCGTTGATTTATAAGGAAAATCCGCCCTGCTGGCTGGCCTGCTTGATCGAACGTGACGCTCATAAGAGAGCGCATTTTCAATTCTTGTTGAGTCGTCCCGGGCAATCTCGGCAAAGTCTTCAATCTGCGGTGGCTTGCGCGGTTCCAGCCAAAGCCAGAGCCGTCGCCGTTAAGGCTGTTCCAACACACCGTAGCGTCCATATCATCCAGGAGAAATCCGTCGCAGCGCGACAGCGGCAAGGCCTGAGGAATGAGCCGCTCACTTTCCCCGCCCTTCAGGCGCCACAAGAAAATACGTTCGAGATCGATGTCCCGAAAAGCAAGCATGGCTTCTTCGGTGCGAAAAGCGTTAGCCAGTTCTTCCAACAGTAAACGCAACGATTCAGCAAGTCCTTGGTCAACCTGCATGGTCCCCGTGATACGGGACAAAAATTCATTTTCCGCCACATAGCGGCGACTTAAGTCGCCTAGAAAAGCCATTCCACCGCCGGCTGCAAACGTAATCGTCACGAGCGCCATCCAGCCGATCGCCCGTATCCAACCGATCTGTCCTTCCAGTGCGGTGCGCATTACCAACGCCAGCGAAAGCACGCCCGCGATGGGAATCGCAGAGGTTAGCCCCCAGCGCGATCCGGATGCGTAGCACACGAATAGATACGGGAACCACAAAGCTATTGAAAATGGAGTGAGATACAAGAAGACGCCTAACGCCAGCAGATCAACCGTGAGCGGCAAATGCCAGGGTCGGCTACGAAAAGCCCATTCAGAAGGAATGGCCAATAACGAAATTACGAGGTATCCAATTAAAAAGCTTAGAGCATAGTGTGGGTATGTCGTTGCCGGTTGTTCAACGACCGCTATCAGCGCCAGTAATACGCTGATGGGCCGAGCGTATACAATCTGGCGGCCAAAATTCAGGCGTTCGGTTTCGTGGGGGCTCATGCGCGGGGACGCGTGTCCTCGGACGTAGTCTAACAAGCGAGTCCGCACCGAAAAGTACGGTTTAGTTCACAGTTTCCTAGATGTAAACGTTTCGCGAACTCCGCACTCCACACCAGCCGTCGTGCGGCGAATCAGCAACATGGCATGTGGGTGGCCGCCCTCGGGGATCCTATACCCGCTCGCGGAGCATCGAAGACAAAAGTGGCAATCACATTTGTGTCACCCGCTTCTGTACCAATGGACAGGTGCCTTCTAAACATTGACCTGACCCTCATGGAAACCCTTCGATGCCGCTTGTTACGGTAAGCTTAAATTGCTGTTTCTAAGATGAGCCAAGATGACTTCTGACGGTTTACGTTTCTCATGCGGCGGACGACCCAAGCGACGGCACCGCTTGGCGTTATTTTCTGTTGTGCTGGCAGTATTTGCCGAGCTGTCGCTCAGTCCGCTGCGTGCCACAGCGTCCCAGGAAAACCACCGCGAAACGTATCGCTTGCTGACCCGCGACGAAGGTCTGGCAATCGTCGATGCCATCTCCGATCACCATCAATCGCTACATGGTAAGCGCTCCAAGCCGGATTGCTCGCACCTGGTAAACGCTATTTATGATCTCGCGGGCTTTCCGTATGCGTATGCAAAGTCCGCCGACCTTTATCGCGGCCAGGCCAGCTTTGTTCGCGTGAGCGCGCCGCAGCCCGGTGACTTGATCGTCTGGCGCGGTCACGTGGGTCTGGTCCTCGACTTTCATCAACACCTCTTCTACAGCTCGCTACGGTCTGGACTGGAGACTGAAGATTACACTTCTGCGTACTGGCGCAGGCGCGGAACCCCGCGGTTCTACCGTTATCGCGCGGCCAACGACCCAACCATCCTCACCGCGCGTCAGGTAGCACCTCGAAACAACCTGCAGGGCAACTTTAGAACCCAATTGGTAAGTCAATCGATCGCCGACGAGCCCAGAGCAAACGTGATATCGCGAGACTCTTTAGAACCGCTACCTGTTGGCGACGACTCCCCAGTTCAGCATCTTTCTGGCGTAGACGAAATCGACCATGCCGCAACTTCTAAGTTTGTGATTAATATCGGAAACAAGAAACCGACGCCCGAACAGGTCAACGAAGCTATTTCCAAAACGTACCGGTCTATTTCTCAGGGCCTTAATGCCGACTCTCTACTGCGCTCCAAGTTGCCCGTGCTGATCTTCACTCAGTTGCGTGTCGAGCGGCTGGATTTCAAAGGCAAGCATGGATGGGCTGACGTTGGCATCGATACCGAGGCAACTCTGGCGTCCGGTGCCTTGGACAAATCTGTCCGCCACGATCAGCAACGCTGGGAATTACAGCACGCCAAATCTGGATGGACTATTACGGCGCCAGCACAGAATATCTACGTGCCGCGCGCGTTCGCGGTGCGCATCTTTGTTCAACAGCTAGCCCAGCTGACTGACGAAAGGGCATCCGGCATAACCGCTTCTGCGGACTCTCAAGAAGGCCACTTGGCATCCCTCTTGAACACTCTGCTGAACAAGTAAAGCGCCCGAGTAAATTCTTCTCTACCGCTTTAGACCCACCGTCCGCATGGGCGACCCCAAATTAGATTCACGTAGGTTTCAGTGTCGATGATTCCAAGCGTAAACTTGAGCTGGATTTGTCTATATTAAGATCTGTCTGCTCAAACGGAGCTCATTTTAAAAGCGCCAACAAGGTAAAAACGTGACCGATACCCAGACTACTAAAACCACCCTTGAGCCTATCCCTCCACTAGATCTAAAAGCTCAGTGGCTCTCCATCAAGGATGAAATCTCAGCCGCAATTAACGCGGTCGTCGAGGCGCAACAATTCATTCTGGGGCCGCAAGTTCAAGCCCTTGAGGAAGAAGTTGCCATATATTGCGGCACTAAATTCGCTGTTGGAGTCGCCTCTGGAACGGATGCCTTACTGCTAGCGCTTCACGCCGCCGGCGTAGGGCCGGGCGATGAAGTGCTAATGCCGACGTTCAGTTTTATTGCCACGGCTGACTCCGTTACGCTCCTCGGTGCGGTTCCGGTTTTTGTCGATATCGATCCCTCGACATTCGCTATCGATCCAGCTCAACTGGAAGCAAAAATAACTCCACGCACGCGCGCCATCGTACCTGTTCACCTCTACGGTCATCCTGCTGACATGGATCCTATAAATTCCATCGCTCAACGCCACAATCTGAAAGTCATCGAGGACAATGCCCAATCCATTGGCGCCAAATATAAAAATCGCAAAACGGGGGGACTAGGCGATTTCGGATGCATCAGTTTTTTCCCCAGCAAAAACCTCGGAGCATACGGCGACGGCGGGATGATTGTGACGAACTCCGAGTCTTACGCGAAACACTTGCGCGTGCTGCGCAATCATGGCAGCGCCAAAAAATATTTCGCTACCGAACAGGGATGGAATAGCCGCTTGGATGAAATTCAGGCCGCCATTCTACGAGTTAAGTTGCGGCATCTCGACAATTGGGGAGCGGCCCGCCGCAAAAATGCGGGCTCATACAGTCAATTACTGAAAGCCCTTCCCGGAGTCGTGACTCCAGTTGAAG
Source organism: Acidobacteriaceae bacterium (assembly GCA_030838075.1). GTDB lineage: Bacteria > Acidobacteriota > Terriglobia > Acidiferrales > UBA7541 > Acidiferrum. The sequence goes on along the minus strand of JAUTXJ010000286.1, from coordinate 15,756 downwards.
CCTCCTGGGCGGAACACGTCTATCATCAATACACCATTCGCGTGCGCAATCGCGATCATGTTCAATCTGCTTTGACCGAGCAAGCCATCGGCGCGACGGTTTACTATCCGACGCCGATGCACCTGCAACCGGTTTTCGCCAGTCTTGGCTATTGCGAAGCAGATTTGCCCCACGCTGAAAAAGCCGCGAAAGAGGTTTTATCGCTGCCCATTTACGCCGAACTCACCAGCGCGCAAATTCATCGTGTCGTCGCAGCCATAGCCGCGGCGGTTCGTTAATACATTTCAGCCGATAGCTCAGCATTAAAACCACGGGCGGCTCAGTATTGAAACCGCGGGCGTGACTTATTCGAAGAAGCAACTCGGAGATAGAATCTAAGTCGTGGACCATCGTAGGTTAACAATCGCATCGCGTTTCCTGCTTGGCGTTTTTGCGCTCATCCTCATCGTCTCGACAGCGCGGCAAGGCGTCGCGTCGTACTACTTCCGCCAAAATCTTCCGGATGCGATGCAAAAAGCCATAATTTGGGATCCCGCGAATCCGGTATATCCCGCCGCACTCGCACACCTGGTCCACCTATATGGCCAGAACCCTGATCCCGATGCGGTAATCCGTCTCTATCAAACCGCCGTGCGCCTATCTCCCTTCGATGCCGGCTACACCGCCGATCTCGCCCAGGCCAACGACTGGGCCGGACGCACTGACGTCGCGCTTCTACTTTTTCAGCGCGCGCAGCAACTCTTCCCCAATTCACCGGAGATCAATTGGAAGCTCGCAAATTTTTATATTCGCTCCGGCAATATCGCCGATGCCTTACCCGCACTCGAAAAAGATCTTTCCTCCAACATCATCGACAAAAATCAAATCTTTGCGCTTGCCGACCACGCCGGCATCAATTCTGCAACTGTCGCCGACAAACTTCTTCCTCGCGACATTTCCGCGCACTTCGCTTACCTGAATTTTCAAACACAGCGCGGCAATTTCCCTGCCGCGCAAGAAACATGGAATGGTTTGCTTTCTCTTGATTCGCCATTTGAACCGAAGGAAGCCTTACCTTTCCTCGATACCCTGATCAGGGCTCACGAACTCGATCGCGCTTCCCAGGTATGGTCTTCCCTCGTCTCGCGGTTTCCAGATCGCATCCCTTCACCGGCTTCCGCCAATAACTTAATCACCAACAGCAGTCTCCAAGCCGATATTCTCGATGGCGCCTTCGACTGGCGTGTCTTTCCGCTAGCGGGCGTTGCTGTCGTTCAGGATTCTACAGGTCCAAGCGCCGACTCACGCTCTTTGCGCGTCGAGTTCGACGGCACGCAAAATCTTTTCTATGGCTCGGTACTGCAATTTGTCCCTGTCCAACCGCGCACTAAATATACGTTTTCCGCCTTCAGCCGCTCCCAAGCCATCACCACGGACGCGGGCGTAGGCATACAAATATCCGACGGTTACGATCCCAATAAAATTTTGGGCGCGACGGATCCATTAATCGGCACAACGCCATGGTCGGAACAATCATTTTCCTTCGAAACGCCCCCCGACACTCGTTTGCTCATCGTGAGAATTGTCCGCTCCCCCAGCCAAAAACTTGATAATAAGATCGCCGGCGCTTTCTGGCTTAGCCGTGTTTCACTCACCGCACGCCCAAGCCCGCGGTTCCCTTGACCATACCCGCACGAGGCTATTTCGCTTAGTTTCGGTACGTTCGTACCTTGAAGCGCGCAGTTCCGCACGCGTATACTTGACCCCGAAGCACTCCTGCGCCCACAACCGGTGCTAATCTTCGGAGCCTGGTTATGCCAGATTCACTGCCGCGCATGCCGTCGAAAGGTCCTTTGACCACCGAACGCCGCCAAAACCCTCGTCACCCCGTCAGGCCCACCGAATATATTGAAATCGGTGACAGTAACGGCGGTATTATTCTCGACATTAGCGAAGGCGGCATGGCGGTAGCCTCTGCACAAGCTTTGGTTGGCAACCAGACCTTAAACTTTCGCTTTCAGCTTCCGCGCTCTAACGAAACCATAGAAACCTTCGGCGAAATCAATTGGATTGGAGAAACGAAAAAACGCGCCGGTGTGCGCTTCGTCGATCTTCCTCTTGCGGCCCGGAAACAAATTCAGGAATGGATCGATTCGGAGATTTCCGGCCACACCACTGACGCGCAAAAAACCAACGGTTCGGCTGTGCCTTCGCCGTCTCCAAAAATTCCTCAGGAATTTCCGCGCCGCGAGTTCGTCCATCAAGAAATCCCCCAGCAGAAAACCGCCGCCCCCGGCCTTGGTTCAAAAAATCTCAATCCTTTTTCGTCGGTTCTCTCCAGCCCCTTGGACGAACCCGAAATAGAGGAATCCGAACCCGAGCGGGAAGAAAGGATCCCTGCTGGTCCGAATGCTGAGCCGCCTCCAGAAAGACGCACCCAGCGCCGTCTCCCCGTGACCGCCTCCACCTTCGTGCAGTTAAGTGACGGTAATGGCGGCCTCATGACCAATCTCAGTAAAACCGGCTTCTGCGTTCGCGCCGCAAAGATCCTCGAGTCCGATCAGCTCCCGGTAGTGCGCTTTCAGTTGCCCGACGCTCGCGATTTTGTAGAATCGTCCGCTTGGATCGTTTGGAAAAGTCCCTCGAAAAAAATGGTAGGCGCCCGTTTCGAAACTTTGTCCGACGAAGCGCACGCCCAGATTGCGCAGTGGATCGATGCGCAGCCGTTGCCAAAAACGAAAAATCGACCCTCTCCCAATCCACGTTCCGATAGTCCCGCGGAACAACGCGAAAGAATGTCGCCCCCGCCAAAAACACCGATGCCCGTAACCGCGGCACCCCTGACCTTGATGTCCCCAGATTCGGTCCCTCTGCCGGCTTATATTTCACCGTTGGCCATATCACTGGACGCACAACCGGCAGTTCCGCCCGCGAATAATCCGTCGTCCTCGCCATCGGTGGCGCCATTACGGACACTCTCACCAGTAAAAGCGCCGCCCATCGCATCGCCAGCCAAACCTGTACCTGCGGCAACGGAGAAAACGCTCGCGCCGGCTCCAACCACCGTCCCCTTGCCCGCATCCACCAAATCGGCCTCCCTTACAACCGCTCCGGCGTCTCCCCGATCACAAAAACTAATCTCTACGCCGCCGCCCATTCCCGCAGCCGCGAAGCTAGCTTCGCCGGCAGCGCTCGTACCCCCGAGAACACCGGCAGCCCCATTCGGGGCGACCAAGCCCGTCGCCCCCATTTTCAATGAGCCTGACTGGTCTGCTGCGCCTAAGAGGCCGACAGGTTATTGGAAAATAGCTGCAATGATCGTGGTGATCGTTGGCACACTTTTGGGTGCCGCGACTCTATTGCGAAGCAAGAAGTCCGCAACGCCGGTGTCACAGGAAACAACGCAGAATTCTGCCACAGCGAGCGTTCCGGCCGCAACTTCAACCGAGAACCCCGCCGCAAACTCAGCCTCACCAAACCAGCCAACTACGCCAGCGACCGCTTCAACGCCAAATCCTGGACCCGCCCGCGAAATTCATGATGCTCCGCGAAACACTACCGCCTCCAAGACCTCAGTTAAAGGGGATGACCAGTTCGTAGATGAACCGCGTCCATCACGTTCCCAGGCACAAACCACAAGCTCGCCCAGTCCAAGCACCGTGTCGGACCAGCCTTCCACATCTGCGATTCAAAGCGGTACCGAACGTAATCAGAATCAGCCCGCCGCACAAAATTCCGGCTTCCCGGAAGTTGTTCACCATTCACAAGTTGCTCAAACTCCGGTATCCGCCAACGCCAATGGCGAACCCGCTTCAGCGCCTGATTCCGCCGCGCCGACGCCTGCTTCGGCTGCATCTCAAAATCGACAGCCCGATACAAATCTCGCTTCTGCCGCCAGCGTCACGCGAGATCCATCATCCGCCGCGGGTAACGTCGCTACCTCGGGAAATAATTCGGCATCTCAAACTGCGATTAATCCATCGCCCGCAAACACCCTTGCAGCCGTCCCGGCTTCTTCAACCGCGGCTGCCATTCCGAATCCAGTTCCAACCGTCTCGGTCTTTTCGCGCTTCCGGGCCATTCGAAGCACACCCGATGCCTCGCGTCCCGCGGGCTCAGACCTTCAGGTCGGCCGCCTAAAAAGTGGGCCAGCTCCACCCTACCCTGTCGAGGCGCTGCGCCAGCAAATTCAAGGAACGGTAGAACTGGAAGTTCTCGTCGGCGCGGACGGCAGCATACTGACCGTTCACTTGGTCAAAGGTCCCCCCGAATTGGCCAGCGTAGCCATGGGTACCGTCCGTTCCTGGCAGTACGGCCCAACGATCCTCGGCGGCCATCCGGTGGAGACGGACCAATCCATCTACTTCACATTTAAACTCACAAAATAATTTGGGATTTTTACCTTTGCCGAAAGAAGCGATCTCTTACGAACAGGAAGTTTCTGCAGTTCTTGAAGTTTGCTCTTCGCTACGGCGTCGACGGGCTCACAGAAGAGTGCCCATGCCCGGCACCGGCAACGGCCGCCGCGATGCCCACCGCACCGCCGGCAACCACTCCAATCAAAATATATTCCTTGGTCTTGTCCTTATGCTGCACCGGCGGCACCGGAGCCTCAGGAGGCGGCGGCGTGGAAGCCTGCTCAGCAGGACTCGGGGGCGGCGTGGTCTCGGGCGGTGGCGTTTGTTTCGCCGCCGGCGCCGCTCCCGTCCCCTTAGCTACATCCAACTCCCCGGACGGCAAAATGTTAACCGCCTCTCCCGACCGTAAAACGCGCCCGGTTGCGCCTTCCAGCGGAATCAACCCCACGCTGCCTTCCAGGCATGTAACGGTAAAGGACCCATCCGCGTGTCGCACTACTTGCGAAGTCGACTGCTGCGCCTCAATCACTGGCGCCATCACATAATTTCCCACTCGTAGCGAAATATCCGTCGAGCCATTAAAAGAATTCATCACCACTGATCCCGCCTTTAACTCCGCGGAATATCGCGGGTCCGGTGGGAAAACCATCTCACTGTTAGAAAGAATCTTGAACGCCCCTTTCCCACTTAGAGAAAAAGCTGCCGACCCCATGTCACCCGTCTTCAGCGTATCGCCCGGGAAAATAGTTAAGTCGGCTGGCGCAGGCACGCCATTTACAAATACAGGTCCTACCGTGGTCATCGAGCCCAGCGCCTGATTCTGCGCCTTCCGCGCAGCTCGCGGCGCGCCCGCCATGAGTGGCAGCGCGCACAACAGTCCCGCACTCAGCAGCGCCACTCTCATCGACGCATTCATTCGTCGCCTCAAGATCCCCTCAACATTTCGCGCTCAAATCCCGCGCTCATCACCTAAGATGTAGCACCAGCGCCGCCAATTGTCTACCAGCTTTCCAACTAACCCGCGTCACTTTTATATCCGGCGCCGGGCACATTCAATGCCAGCATGCCTGCGCATATTGCATGCCCCCCCGGACGATTGCACTCTGCGCGGCGCCCTCTTTTGCGGTATTGTTTTCAGTGCGTCCGTCACGCCCGCCCGCCCGCCGAAGGATCCTAAGGACGATGACCACGCACTGCTCATGAAGGTCCTGCACATCGTCAAAACCGCCACCGGAGCAACCTGGGTCTACCACCAGGTCCGCGTCCTGCGCTCGTTAGGCTTTGAAATAGTGGTCGCCCTGCCCTCCGCCACTGCCGGCCTCGCACCAAAATATCAAGCAACAGGCGCCACCGTGGTCCCCATAAATCTCGACGTCCCCACAAAACACCCCTGGCAAATCCCGGCCGTACTAAAATCCTGCCGCGCCCTCGGCCACTCCGTGCGCCCCGACATCATCCACACCCACCACGTCGGCACCACCCTGGTAGTCCGAGCCGCCCTGGGCAAATCCTCCCCCATCCCCCGCATCTTCCAGGTCCCCGGCCCACTGCATCTCGAGCATTCTTTCTTCGCGCATCTCGACGCTTCTTCGGCTGGCCCACGAGATCACTGGATCGCTGGCTGCCGCTGGACTCAGCAAAAATATCACGAGCTTGGCATCCCTTCGCAGCGCGTCTTCCTCTCCTACCCCGGCACCGATTTAAATTTATTCACCACCACACGCAAAAATAATTTACGCAGCGAGCTGCGCCTCTCCCTAGACACACCGCTAGTCGGCATGGTCTGCTACATGTACGCGCCCAAGCGCTTCCTCGGCCAAACCGTCGGCCTGAAAGGCCACGAAGACTTCATCGCCGCCTTCCCCATTGCAAAAAAGCAAATCCCCAATCTCCACGGCGTAATAATCGGCGGCGCCTGGAACGGCGCAACAAAATATGAATCGCGCCTACGCGAACTAGCACATCGCCACTGCAACGGCTACCTAACCTTCCTCGGCACACGCTCCGACGTCCCCGCCCTCTACCCCGACCTCGACCTAGCCGTAGTTCCCTCCCACTCCGAAAATCTCGGCGGCGCAGTCGAGCCGCTACTAAGCGGAGTCCCAGTCGTAGCGACAAAAGTAGGCGGCCTCCCCGATCTAATTCAGGAAGGCATCTCCGGCCACCTCGTACCCTCGCGTACTCCCCAAGCCATCGCCGACGCCGTGCTAGCCTCGTTGCAAAATCGCGCAGAAACCCAACGCCTCGCCGTCGCAGGCCACCAAATGACCCGCCACATCTTCGACGTGGAACGAACCGCTGCTGAAGTCGCAAACATCTACTCAGGATTGACCCACAGCGTGAAAACGTATGCTGTTGAAGCATTCCAAATGAGCTAGGAAACTCCATTGAGCAGCCAACAAAACGCGATTGCACTCGAACCGGGTAGATTCTTAGATGGCCGCTCTACGAGTGCTTGGCCTAAACAATATAGACGAGCAGATTATGTCCTTTCGTTCCTCTGCACATGTGCCTTCGCGCTGACTTTCGCAATCCTCGCTCCCGCAGTCATTCACTGGTTCCTGATTCCATTGATTGCCTGCGGAACAATCGTTGGCGTGGACATGATTCGCTGGATACGAGGTCGACTTGATCTGTTTGATCCCAAGGCCGTCATTGGTTTCTTGACATTTTACGGATGCTTCGTGACCCCTATGCTTCATGTCGTGTGGGACAGATTCGGCGTGAACAATGACCTTTTACTTGGGGGCGACTGGCGTAATTGGCTGGGAGCCATGGCTGTCTTAAACGCCGCGAGTCTGCTGGTTTATCGCACATCTCACAATTACATTTTTAACTACACCGCCAGATCCACCATAACTTGGAAGTTCGACAAGAAGAGGTTTCATTTCTTTTTTTCCCTGGCGCTAGCTTGTTCTGTAGCTGGAGTCTACGCATTTTTTTCCCTACTAAACGGCATACCGGGAATGGTGAAATCATTCGAGGAGAATCTGCAAGCCTATACTGGCAAGGGCTGGTTGTTGGTCTTTGCGTGGCCACTATCAGTTCTATGCTTCATCATTCTTATATATGTATGGACGAACCGCGAACTCCATCGTCGCCGCCCTGCATCCATCGGAATTGCGTTAGTCTGTGCTTTTGGGTTGAGCCAGTTCATTCTAATGGGGTGGTACGGCAGTCGCTCTGCGACCATTTGGGCGATGTTCTGGATGGCTGGAATCATTCATTATCGGGTTGATCGTTTATCGCGAAAGGTTGTCGCTGTTGGATTAGTTTTCTTGATCGCTTTCATGTATTTTTACGGCTTTTACAAAGACCAGGGCAGAACTGCATTTGGTGTCATTGAAAGTCCCAGCGCGTGGACCCAACCAACAGGCTACCGAGACATCAAGCTTTTATTGTTAGATGATCTGGCTCGTGCCGATGTAAATGCTTACATACTTTACGATTTGGTCAAATTCCCAAAGGACTATGATTATCGGTGGGGCCTCACTTATATCGGTGCGCCGTCTTTTTTGGTGCCGAGATTTTTGTGGCCGAACCGTCCGAACTATAAGGTCGATGCTGGCACCGAAGCAACTTTGGGTAAGTCCTCGTCTTATGACTCAATGCGTGTATACGGGCTCACCGGAGAAGCATTGCTCAACTTCGGACCTTGGGGCGTGCTTCCTGCGTACGCTATTTACGGCGCGTGCTTGGGTTGGTACCGACGGAAATTAACAAGTTGGGACCCTGCGGATGCGCGGACGTTTCTAGCTCCTCTCGTCACAATTCTGTTCGCTACGGCATTCATAGCAGATTCAGACAACGTGCTGTTTTTGTTTGTTGTGGACGGATCGCTGATTACCGCCGCCTTTTTGGCGTCGATCCAAAAAATTCGGTCAGGCACCCAATCACCGACATTGCGCCTACACCGGCAGTCATATTGACACCGTGACGGAGAAAATTTCAAAACAACACATTCACGATCCCCTTGGTGAAAACCCACTTCCACTAGACACCACTCATCAACTCTCTCGACGCCTCTTGGTCACGAGCGAAGAGCACTACTCCCAGGCACCTTCGGGAGGAGTATATTCCAATGGTCCGGCCACGTATTCATCTTGGTGCCGCTACCTGGAAGCATTCGATGAAGTTGTTGTTGTCGCTCGCATAAAGCCCAGCCAAGGCCCGGGAAATAATCAACAGCGCGCTGATGGTCAGCTCGTTTCCTTTCGACCGCTTCCCGATTACACCGGACCCTGGCAATATCTAAGCGCTCGTCGCCAGGCCCGAATAATCGCACGACATTCCATTTATAATTGCGACGCCTACCTTCTGCGCGTGCCCGGAATCGTAAGCCAGATGGTATGGCGCGAAATTGTGCGCGTGAAAAAACATTACGCATTAGAAGTCGTGGGCGACCCATGGGAGGCACTCGGACCGGGAACTTGGCCCCATAGTTCCCGGCCGATTTTCCGCCGCATTGCCACCCAGCAGTTGAAACGCATGTGCGCCGGTGCCGTCGCCGTCAACTACGTCACATCCGAAACGCTGCAACAACGTTATCCACCATCAAAAAGCGCGTACGCTGTCGGTTTTTCCGACGTCAGCTTGGAAAATGCAAGCGTCTCCGCAGATACCATAAAAGGAAGATATCAGCGCTTCCAAGAGTTACCTTGGAGAGGCTCAAAAACCGGCAGTTCCATCCGCATCGGCTTCGTCGGCAGTTTCGCACAGATGTACAAAAGTCCCGATACGCTCATTAATGCCGCGGCTTTATGCCAAGGCCACCTCAATTTTGAACTCGCAATGGTAGGCGCAGGCCGCTGCCTACCGGAAATGAAAGCCCTAGCCGCCAAGCTCGGCATCGCAGTTCGCGTTGAGTTTCTCGGCGAACTTTCGTGCGGACCCTCGATTTTTGAGTTTCTGGATTCTATCGATCTGTTCGTCATGCCTTCTCGTGCGGAAGGCTTGCCCCGTGCGCTTGTCGAGGCCATGTCCCGCGGATGCCCATGCATCGCAAGCTCGGTTGGCGGAATCCCTGAGCTGCTAGCAGCCAGCGACTTGGTACCGCCGAACTCTCCCAAAAAGTTGGCGGAATTAATCCTGCAAGTGTCCACAGATTCAAATCGGCTGATCGCCATGAGCAAACGCAACCTGGCCAAGGCCGCTCAATTTAGTCCGCAAACGCTAAATGAATCTCGCCGCGCTTTTCTCGAAGAGGTAAAGCGCCGATCCCCTTTATAGACTCCCAGTCACGATTTTATGTGCAGCACTGATAGTTAATCTACAATCCGGCTGCGTGGCCAACACCGCGCTCTGACGAATGCTCGGTGTTCTTTTGCAGCGGAGCCGACTGCCTCGCCCCGGTACGCACCAGCGCCCGCAACGCAAACTGGTTGTTAAATTGCGCTGTCGTAAAATCTGTAATCAGCCCTGCGCGAATCGCTCCATAAATTTCCCGTATCCCGTTCTCCACCGTCTTCCAGCAATCAAATCCCAGCCGTTCGCGAATTTTGTCGAACGTCACCCGGTAATTCCGCCGATCGTCGGTCTGCACCGTCTGAATTTCCACCTGAGGAATTACTTGCGCCACCACGCTTCCCAATTCCACGATCTGCAAATTCAACTCCGCCGCCCCCACATTAAATACTTCGCCGCTCGCCGATTCCGCTGCAGCCTCCAGGCTCGCGATGCACGCCCGCGCCGCATCCTGCACATGCAGCAACGGCCGCCACTGATCACCGTTTATAACCGTAACGCTGCCCATGAATACCGCGCGCGCCACGAATAAATTGGCCACCAGATCGAACCGCATCCGCGGCGAAAGCCCGAACAGGGTGCTGAATCGCAAAATTGTCGGCGCAAATGTAGCAGTCTTCGCCGCGAGAAGAATCCCCTCCGAATCGATCTTGGTCTCCGAATACACCGACAGCGGATTCACCGCCGACTCTTCGTTCACAAAAAAATCCGACGCCCCGTAAACGCTGCACGACGACGCAAAAATAAATCGCCGCAGCCCGGATTCCCGTGCCACATTCGCAAGCATGCGCGTAGCTGCCCGGTTCACCTCTACCGCCAACTCTTTATTTTCTTCGCAAGCCGGGTCGCCAACAATTCCAGCCAGATGAATCACCGCGTCGCAACCCCGCATGCACCGCACCACCACGCCCACATCTCGCACGTCCCCGCGCACCACTTCCAAATTCGGGTGATATTTCACGCCCTCCAGCGCCTGCTCCCCGAACATAAACGAATCCAGCACCCGCACGCGCCTCCCCAACTCCAGCAATTGCCGCACCAGCACCGACCCCAAATATCCCGCGCCGCCCAACACGAGAACCCGGCGATTCGCTTCTCCATCCACGATCGTTTTAGCTCTCATTTGTTAGGCAGCCCCCGTGGCCCATTTGGCTCATTTGTCATTGTCCAATCTCTGCGCCTGCCGAATCACTTCACAAACTCTGTCAACGCTGTCATCCGTCAGCGAAGAATAAATCGGCAGGCTCACCACTCCATCCGACACTACATCCGTAACTGGTAAAGCTCGCCCATCCCACATCGCGCTATAAAGTTTCTGCCGGTGCACCGGCGGTGAGAAATATTTCCGCGCTCCAATATTTTCGCGATGCAATAGTTCCACCAACCAATCGCGCGAATGCCCGAATTCTTTTTCGTCCACAATCACTGAAAAATCCTTGAACGTCGACCGCCCACCTTCCGAAACCTCCTGAAACCGAATTCCCGCAACATCCCGAAGCTTCTTCTCGTACCTCAATCGAATCTCGTTCCTGCGCTCGATGCGCGCATCCAATCCCGCCAAACCATGCAGCGCCATCGCCGCATTTATTTCGCTCATGCGCGCGTTGACTCCCAGAACTTCCGGATTGTAATTGCCCGCGTCCCCATAATTTCGAGCTGCTCGTAATTTTTCAGCCAGCCTGGCATCCCGGGTCGCAACCAATCCACCTTCGCCCGCAACTACCAATTTCGTAGGCGAAAAACTGAACACTTCCGCCGTTCCAAATCCTCCAACGTGCCGGCCATGACTGCTGCTCCCAAACGCGTGCGCCGCATCGAATACCAGCGGAATCCGCAATTCCGCTGCAATTTCTTCCAATTCTTCTATCGCCGCCGGATTCCCAAATAAATGCACCGCCAGGATCGCCGCGGTTCGGCTCGACACTTGCGCCTGCGCCGCTTCCGGCGCAACACAAAACGTCTTCGCATCGCAATCCGCAAACACCGGCGTCAATCCATTCCACACCACCGCATGCGCCGTAGCGTGAAACGTAAAACTCGGCAAAACTACTTCCCCTCGCAAATCCAAGGCCTTCAAAACCAGCAGCAACCCCGCGGTACAACTCGAAACCGCCACGCAATGCGCAACGCCCAAATATTCCGCCGTCGCTTCCTCGAATTTCCTTACATACGCGCCATTCGTAAGTTGCTTGCTCGCTAAAATCCCGCGCACCTCTTCCAAAAACTCTTCGCCCGGCACGCCTTCCGGATCAACAATAGGCAGCAACTTTGGAAACGCCGGCCCACCCGCTCCGATTTCCGTCCGCACGCGATCCGCAATGCTCATCAATTTTCCTTGCCCGGCCGTTTTTTCTGATCGCCGCGCACTTTCGCAGGCACCCCAAAAACTATCGTTCCTAACCCAACATTAGCTAACACCAGCGCGCCCGCACCCACGTAGCTATATTTCTCCACCGTAAGGTTCGGAGCGATCACCGCACCCGTTCCGACATACGCAAACTCTTGGATGCGCACTCCACCCGTTAGCGTGGCATTCGGGAATATATGGCAGCTTCTCTCCAGATAATTGTCATGATCCACCGATGCCGAAGTATTCACGCACACATTGTCCTCAATCGTCGTGCCGGGATTTATCGTTGCGCCCGCGAGAATAACCACTCCCTCCCCCATCTTTACAAAACGCGAAACATGCGCGCTCGGGTGCACCACATTCACCGCCGTAAGCCCAGCGCCCTGCGACTGCTGGAATTTTTCAAAACGCGCGTAATTATCGCCGATTGCAACGGCTACTCTCCCGCAATCCAATTTCTTTGCGGCCTCGGCCACCCCTGCTTCAAGCGAGAACACCTTCACGCCTAAGATTTCGATGCCTGACTTTTTCTCGTCTTCATCCAGAATCCCCGCCACTTTCCACTCGCCGCTCGCCATCAATGCGTCAACAATTACTTTCCCGTGTCCCCCGGCTCCCCACACCAGCACCTTTTTATTTCCCATGCAGCCGCTACCCTAAGTCCTGAACACGCACTCGTCCATCCTTGCCATACACGCCTTCTCCCTGAAATAAAACCGGTATGGTGCGCGTCATAATTTCGCAATCCAACCACAGCGAATAATGCTCCACATAAAAAATATCCAGCTCCACACGCTGCGCCCACGTCAACAGATTTCTTCCCTGCACCTGCGCCAATCCCGTCAACCCTGGCCGCATCGCCAGCCGCCTCGCCTGCTCCGCGGAATACTTCGACGCAATCTCACAAAACGCAGGCCGCGGTCCGACAATACTCATCTCTCCGCGAAGTACATTCCACAATTGCGGCAGCTCATCGATGCTCCAGCGTCGCAAAAAATGCCCCACGCGCGTAATTCGCGGATCACTGGCCGACGTCTCAAAACGATCTCCGCTTTCTCTCGCCCCGTGAACCATCGTCCGCAATTTCCATTGATCGAAGGCACCTCCTCGTAATCCCGCGACACGCAATCGAAAAAATACCGGCCCTCGCGAATCCAATTTAATCGCGATCGCGCTAACTATCAGAAGTGGAGCGGCAATAGTCAGACCACCAATCGCCAGCCCCATGTCCATAATTCTTTTAACAATCAGCTGCAACTCACGCCTCATAGGCCGGCCTAAGTACGCCCGAATTGGCACTCGAGATCGAAGCCGCTAATCCTAAGACTAACGAAAACATCAGCGCATTCGCCGGAATATACAAATTAAAATCCGTCAAGCTATGCAGCAGTATTGCCGCAATACTTCCCAAGCAGCCCAACGCCATCGTCCTTTCGAAACTAACTTCTGATGACGCGGCTTTCCGCGCCACGCGCACCAGCAAAGCCCCCGTCGATCCGAAAAATAACGCCGCCGCTGGAATTCCTAAATCACTCGCCAGTTCCAGATAGTCGTTATGCGCGTGATTCACAAATTGACCCAGGAACGTGCTTTGTACCCTTGTAAACGCCACCGGAAAAGTTCCCAGCCCACTTCCCAGCAACGGATGACCGCCAATCAGCCGCCCCGTGTCTCTCCATAACGACCATCTACTCTCATCCGCGCTTGTATACTCTTCGCTGATCGTTCCAAAACGCCCAAGCGCAGGCCCCGCTCCCATCCACAAAACCAAAATAATTCCGCAGGCCATTATTCCCGCGGCGATCCACAAGCCCACTTTTCGCTGAAATCCAGAAAACGCCGCCATCACCGCCAGCGAAGCGATAGCAGAAATAATTCCCATCCGCGACAGCGAAAAAAACAGTCCCGCCACCATCACCGTAGCCGCGAGCAACCACAATCCAATGCGGGAAAGTTTTTTACCTCCAAGCAACCGCTTGATCCGCGCATTTCGCCCCTGAATAGCTTTCCGCGGCAGCTTGGCATTTTCATACAACACCAGCGCCACTCCGAAAGGGATCACCATTTCCAGAAATCCCGCGAAGTGATTTCGGTTGATGTACGTTCCGGTCGCCTCTTCAAGGTTATATTTCTTCACGTACCCAAAAATTCTCTGCCAGCCAGTCAAGTACTGCGCGAGCCCATAAAGCGCTTCGAATGTCCCCAGCGCCACCATCCATGTGACCAGGCGTCGTCTGCTTGCGCGATCCTGCCCCAGCGTGCGCGCGAAAAAAAATACCGCGGTACAGCACACCAGCACGATCAAATGTATCCGGGTGTTATACGGGGCGATGCTTAGGCTGGAAAAGGAATGCTGGTCATTTCCGGGCAGGCTCGCGTTCAACATCGCGTTATCGGGCCGAAGCAGCCGTAACAAAACGTTAGGCATTGGAACCAGTTGAAATATCACCAATCCAATCAGGACCGCAGGAATTGCCGCAGAACCTACCCACTCAAAATCTTTACTTCCAATAAGCGCGGCCAATACCGTGCCCAACATCAAAATCTCCACCACCGCAAAAGAAATCGGCTCAGTCCCACCAAACGCCAACACTGCGGCCGTAACGCAAAAAATGAGCGAAGCCTCGATAATCTTCAGCACTCGCCCACTCTCCCACCCTGGTGAAAAATCACGCTCCGCTACTTTTCGGATTCCTCAACTTCCTGGTGATACCCCGAATAGTAGTAATCGTTCCTCACGTCCGCGAAATTAATCGTTGCTCCAATCACGTGCGAACCCGCATCCACCGCCGACAAATACGCCCGTTGCACGAGTTCGCGCGGTGTGCTCCCGCCGCCCACAACCAAAATCACGCCATCCACCAGCGTCGCCAGAATACGGCTGTCTGAAAGATTCAGCAGCGGCGGCGAATCCAACACCACAAATTTATATTCCTTCGAGGCTTCGCGAATTAAGCTGCGCATGTATTCCGAAGAGAGCAGGTCAGCGGGGTTCGGCGGCACTGGTCCACAAAAAAGTACAGAAACGCCAATCGGAGCAGCTTGCCACACCAGGCTTCGCCAGTCGCTATCTCCGGTGAGATAGTTCACCAGTCCAGTCGACCTCGATACCTGAAAAAATTTCTGTAGGCTCGGCCTTCGCAAATCCGCATCAATCAACAAAACCGAGTCACCAAGTTGGGCCAGCGAAGCCGCCAGGTTCGCCGCCACCGTGGTTTTGCCTTCACCCTGCTGTGCGCTGGTCACCAGCAGCGTTGCAGGTGGGCGCTTTGCCGTTGACAGCAGCACCGACGTTCGCAGTCCGTGAAACGCCTCCGCCAACGCCCCGTTCGAATGACCACCGCCATCCTGCACTTCGATGCGATTCCATGACGGCGCCAATCGCGTCCCGTTCTTCGATCCGTTATTTCCACTGCGGCCGTTATGTCCGTTCGTGCCGTTGACCTTCGCAGCCTCCAATGTCGGCATGCTGGTCTGGAATCCATGAAGTCGTCTTGGATTCGCGGATAGTTCCATCGCTGGCACTGCGCCAAGCGACGGTATTTGTAAAAATCTCTCAATGTCCTCCGGGCTCTTCAGCGTGTTGTCCAAATGCTCCTGCAAAAACGCCGCTGCAATCCCCAGGCACATTCCCACAATCAACGTGATCGATAAATCCAACAGAATCCGCGGCCGCGCAAACTTCGTCGGCGGGTATGCCGGATCAACGACGCGAAGGTTTGTCGCCTTCAAACTGCTGGACACTCCCGTCTCTTTCAATTTCTCCAACAGTCCAACGTACAACTGCTTATTCGTATCCGCCTCGCGCTTCAAAATATTGTATTG
>JAUTXJ010000284.1 GCA_030838075.1 Acidobacteriaceae bacterium | reverse complement strand
ATCGCCGCTCCACTCCGCCAGGTCAGTCGTGAATTCGGCGTGGAGCGCAAAAAGAAACAGGAAGCCAGCCGCAGTAATAACAGTATGTTCGCTTCACGCGAGTCCTACTCCTACTCAGAGGAAGAAGTGGCGGAATATGAACGGCAGGAAGCTAGTTCCAGCAAGCGCCACAAACCGCGCATTAATCTCGGCGATCCCAACGGGTAGGCTGTCTCGCACCACAATTTGTTCTTCTTGCCGGGCAAATTCCCTCTTTCAACTTGGCGCTGCAAGATTTCGCTAATGGCTCGTTCTAATCCCGTGCGCTCACGCACAGGAGGTTTCACATGGAACGCTCGCTACTGAGTGCCCTCGCCGGCACTCTTCTCGGAATCAGCGCGTTAGGAAGTGCCGCTTTCGTATGGGCTGGCTCAGCGTCGCCCGGCTCACAGCCCAAACCGGAAGGCGATTGGCGGCTTCTCGATCCCATCACGTACGAAAATATTTCCATCTTTCCGGTGGTCAGCTCTGTATCGTGGGATACCAGCGCATTTGTCACGCTGGATGAGGGACTTTCCAGCGGTGAAGTGATCGTCCGCGAGCAAGGCAGCGAGGGCATGGCACGCAGCCGCGGTGTTGCATTGCCGCAACACAACTTCAGCGCGTCGGTGAATCAACTCGTTTTGATCAATCGCGGGAAGCGGCCCGTTGTTCTTCTGGCTGGCGAACTCGTCAGCGGGGGTAAACAGGATCGCATCATCGCCAAAGACCGCATCGTCGCCCCCGGCTCCGATCCGTTGCCGCTGGATGTTTTCTGCGTGGAGCATGGTCGCTGGTCCTCCGGATTGCAATTCAGCGCCGCTAATACCATGGTTCATCCCAGCGTTCGGGAACAAGCCGCGGTCAACCAGAGCCAATCCGAGGTGTGGGACTCGGTACGGAAAGGAACTACCGCGACATCCGCGGATATTAGCGCTGCGGGTGCCGCTCCGGAACCTCGTATCGCCGCAAGAGAACTCGCTGACGTTGTGGCCAGCGCTCCAACACAGTCTTACTCAAAAATTTATCAACACAGCAGAGTTGGCGTTTCTGTCGACGATTTCGTCGATGAAATACAACGCCGCTTCGCTCGCGCGACTTCGGGCGGCAAGGGCGAACACATTGTCGGGGTGGTCGTCGCCTACGGAGGGGAAGTGGCCTGGAGCGACATCTTCGCCTCCAGTGATCTATTTCATCACTACTGGACCAAGCTGCTTCGTAGTTATGCTGTCGAAGCGCTGGCCCGGCCCACGCTTCGCGAAGTCGCTTCCCGCGACGATGCCGACGTATTTCTGCGTCGCCTGCGCGGCCGTGAGCAGGTGGAGAGCGAGCCCGGCGTTTACCGCTGGTCCGAAGTCACCGAAGGCCGCCTGGCGCAAATCGAGCTGGAGGCCTTGGAGCCAAAGCCGATGACACTGCACCGTCTGCTGCTGCACCGCACCAGTTAATGTTTTTTAGCGCCCCGCAAGGGCGGAATGGAAATGTTTCACCCTTGTGAGTTGTCTTCATCCTGGTTGGGTGCTCGCAAATCGCCACTAATCTTTTTCACCGTGCTTTTATCGTCAAGCGCGGCGAGCAATTGCGCCGCGGTTCCGCGCCACGAGGGATGCTTCAAGTCCGGCGCGATTTCCGCCAACGGAGCCAGCACGAATCGCCGCAAAAGCATGCGCGGGTGCGGCACTTGCAACTCCGGCGAATCAATTGTCTGGTGGCCGTAAACCAAAATATCCAAGTCAATCAATCTTGGACCGCGCGCCACTAGTTTTTTGCTGCCCATGCGCTTCTCAAGCTCTCTTAGCTTTTTAAGCAGCTCTACCGGCGCCACGGTGGTCTCTCCCTCCACCACACAATTCAAAAACCACGGTTGCTCCAACAGGTCCACCGGCTCCGTCTCATAAATCGACGAAACCTTTTTTATTTTCACGCCCAGTTCGGGAAGTGCAGCAATCGCGGCGCGAAGATTTTTCTCGCGATCTCCGACATTCGAACCCAATGACAAGAAAACAATTTCGGACTTTATTGATTGCACTGATTGTCTCTGCGCCAAATTGCGTTTCGATTTTTTCGGTGAGTTTGGATTCATAACGACAGCGAGAGAAGCCTGGCGCGCGATTCGTGATCGCGCAGAAGATTAAAATAGCCGCGGCTGGCGCCTGGGCAGGTCTCTGCCAAAATACTCATAAGCCCGCGGAGTCGCCATCCTGCCACGCGGCGTGCGATCGATCATTCCAATCTGCATCAAATAAGGCTCGTAAATTTCTTCGATAGCGTCTTCTTCTTCGCTCAGCGCGGCCGCCAGCGTACCGACACCCACCGGGCCCCCGCCATATTTATCGAGCAGCGCCAGCATCAGGTTGCGGTCCACCTCGTCAAGCCCCTGCTCATCAACGCCGAGCATGGCCAGCGCCTCCTGCGCCACCGCCTGGGTGATGCGCCCCGCCGCGCGAACCTCCGCGAAGTCTCGCGCCCGCCTCAGCAATCGATTAGCAATACGCGGTGTCCCGCGGCAGCGTCGAGCGATCTCCTCCGCGCCGGCCTCATCCATCTCAATATTCAAAATTTTTGCTGAGCGCCGAATAATAATCAGCAGATCCGCCGGCTCGTAAAAATCCAGGCGGTGAACAATTCCAAATCGTGACCGCAACGGCGCCGTGATCAAACCGGCACGCGTGGTCGCCCCGATCAAAGTGAAGTGCCCCAACTGAAAAGGATGAATCCGCGCGCCTGGTCCCTGCCCGATGATCAAGTCGACGCGAAAATCCTCCATCGCGGGGTACAGCACTTCTTCCACGGCCGGTTGCAAGCGATGAATCTCATCCAGAAAAAATACTTCCTTCGTTTCCAGCGAAGTAAGAATCGCCGTCAAATCCCCTTTGCGCTCCAGCAACGGCCCCGCGCTGGTTTTGATCGGCACTTGCAGTTCGTTGGCGATAATTTGCGCCAGCGTGGTCTTCCCCAAGCCTGGCGGCCCATACAGCAGCACGTGATCCAGCGCTTCCCCGCGGCTGCGCGCCGCCTCGATGGCTATCTGAATATTTTCTTTTACGCGTTTTTGCCCGATGTATTCGTCCAACCGTTTGGGGCGCACGCTGGCTTCAATACGCGCGTCTTCATCGAACGCCTGCGCCGATACGATGCGCTCCGCTGTTTTGCCGATCACTCGTTTTGCGGTTCCGTCTGGCATTTAGGAAGTCCTGGCCGCTCGCCCCTTGCTCTGGCTAAGCCCTTGCAGCGCCGCGCGCAACAATTTCTCAAAATTGGCTGACCCGGATTCCTTGCGCGCTTCGTCGACCGTTTTTTCCGCGACGCGCGCGTCGTACCCGAGGTTGACCAACGCCGAGACTACGTCGGCCTCCACGCCAGCGGGCGAACTCGCCGCCGGTTTTTCTTTTTCCACGATTACCGCGTCCAGTTTGTCTTTTAACTCCACCACCATGCGCTCGGCGGTTTTCCTGCCCACACCCGGTATTTGCGTCAATCGTCCTAGATCGCTTCCGCGAATCGCGGGCACCAATTCGTCCACGCTCATGCCTGACAAAATTTTCAGTGCCAGGCTCGGCCCCACGCCGGACGCGGAAAGCAACATTTCGAAAAGGTGTTTTTCGCGTGAGGAAACAAATCCATACAACGATAGCGCGTCTTCGCGCACGTGGGTATGAATCAGCAGGGTCACTTCGGTGTGCAGTTCGCCCAGCGCGGCAAAGGTCGATAGCGGCACCTGCACCACGTATCCCACGCCGCCCACATCCACCAACACCTGGTTCGGTCTTTTTTCGGCAAGCCTTCCGCGCAACTGGCCAATCATGTCCTCAAAGTATTGACGACACCCCCCGCACTGTCAACGCGCCACGGGATAGCTTCTAGGGCGGGGAAAAGTGGCGATACACGCCCGGTCCTAGCCGC
>JAUTXJ010000280.1 GCA_030838075.1 Acidobacteriaceae bacterium | reverse complement strand
CATACATAATGCGAATGCCGCCGCCACCGGTCTGCGCATGCACTGAGCCGCGCACTTCGCCAAAATCAATTTGTCCGCCGCCGGTGCGCACATTCACGAAACTTCCCGCATGCCCAACGGTAATATTTCCGCCGTCGGTATTCAGATCGGCACGCCCGCCAATCGTGCCCGCGCGAATATGCCCCCCTCCACTGCGTAGGGAAGCGTCGCCGGTAACGTTGGCGACATTGATGTGCCCGCCTCCGGTAAACACGTTCAAGTTACCCGCCACATCGAGCACCTGAATGTGTCCGCCTTCGGTTCGCAATTTCGATGAGCCCGGCGTAAAGTTGCCGTCGCTGCCCTCGTGTTTGCGATGCGCGGCATTTTGCATTCCGCCTACGCCGATCCGCCCGGTGCGGATATTTCCTCCCTGCGTGATCAGCGTCGCTGTGCCGCCAATATCCTGGGTTTCAATGTCGCCTGCCTCGGTGTTCACGTCGAGGCTATATCCCGCAGGCACGGCAATTTCAAATTGCACCCAGAATTGCGCGCTGGATGCCGCTGCTCGCGCAGCCTGCGGAGGCAACGCGCCTTCAATCTCCACACCCGCACCGGTAGCTTTGGTGCGCAGCATATATTTATCCAGCAATCCCTGAGCCTGTGGCGCACGTGCATCCGTCTCGATGCGCACTGTATAACGCACCACCGGGGCCGCGCCCGCTTCCAGCGTGATGATACGCACGGAGCCCAGGTCAGCGTTTAGCCGCAACGTCAGCCCATCCTGGGTCTCCAGCACACCAGTGCGCTGGTCGAAAGCGTGCGGCGATGCCGGGTCGCCAGGTTTTGCATGCTCGACAGGCTCCACGCCCACTGCCGCTACGGCTCGGTCGGAGAACATAGAGACACAAAGAATAATCGCTAGTCCGCAGAGCCACGCCGCCCTGCGAAAATTCCCGCCTCTACACCGACATTTGAAATGGAAAGAAGCTTTCATCGATGAACTAAATCCCACTGAGCACTACTGAGGTTCTCGTGGCCCGATCTGCCGCAACGCGGCCGCGCTGCGCAGCCGCACATAGCGGTTGGGATCCCGCTTCTGCAGCTCTTCCAGCGTGCGAATCACTTTTTCCGAGGAAGCGTCCATAATCATCGCACTGGATTCGTCGGACGAACTAATCTGGATGTCATCGGCCTGGTCATCCAAATTCTCTGGCGCGCCCGCAATTTTGGGATACGAAACCATGCTTGAGCCACGTGACTCATGCTCCAGCGAGTGCACCAGCATATTCACAACTTCCACGCGCACCCCCGGATTCACATCATGCGCCAGCGCATCCAGCAGGGCTTCTCGAACTGCATCATCCGCAGCCGAATCCTTCAACGCTTCCAATGCCTTCATCCGCACCGCGGGATTCTGATCCTTGCGTGCTGCCAACAGCAGCGCCTTGCGCACTTGCGCATCTCGCGCCTGCGCTTTAAGCGCATCCAGGCAATCCAGCCGCACACCGGCATCGAATCGTTCGCCGTTTTCCACCACGTAGGTAAGCACCCGCCGCATGTTGCTGTCGTCCACGTTGCCCGAAAGCACCATGGGCTGCTCAGCGCGCAATTGCAGTTGCACCGTTCCAGGCGCGGCATTGGGCCACGGCGCAAGATTAATTCCCGCAACCGCCATTTTCGAAAGCTGCTCGTCGGTAAGCTTTTGCGAAGCCAGGACGTTTACCGGACGGCCGTTGCTATTGCCGGGAAGCCCACTCTGCAACCAGGGCATCACTTCCGCGCCCAACAAAACTCCGAAGAAAATCAGCAATGCGCCGCTCCAAGCCGGCCGCAAAGCCATCCACCGGCGCACCCAGCCAAACGGCTGCCAATGCTCACGCACAGGCGTCACCGAAAGGTCGTCCAGCGTTTCCGCCAGTTGGCTCCGGCATTGCGCCAACAGCGTGTCGGCGGATTTGAGCTCACCCTCCGGAGGATTCGCGACGTTCATCGCCTCCCACAACGCTCGCTCCCCCGCAAGTTGCTCCGCGCATGAGGCGCACACCGCAAGGTGCTCATCGATCAGCTTGCGTTCGTTCTCGTTGACCTCATCGCAAGCATAGAAAACCAGAATCGGCGCAATGTTACTGCAACGCGACTTTTTATTCGCCGCGTTCATCGTAGCTCTCCCAATTCATGCCGCAGCTTGCGAGTCGCGCGAAACAGCGAGTTCTTGACGGTTTCTTCGGTAGTTCCCAGCGCATCGCCGATGGCGCGCAGCTTCAATCCCTGATAGTGCTTCATCTCAAATACGATGCGCTCGCGAGGCGAAAGGCGTTCCATGGCCAGCGCGATTCGCGCCTTGATTTCCAGTCCAAACATGGTGCGTTCCGGATCCAGCGTCGGCCGGTGTTCACGCTGCCGCTCAAAAAAGTCGGTGATGCCTTCATCGTTGCGCCCGTGATTCACTTCCGGAGATTGATCCTCGGGCCGTGCTTGACGCCGCCGCAAATGGTCGAGGCACACGTTGGTGACGATGCGGTACAGCCAGGTATAAAAACTGCATTCAAAACGGAATCGGTGCAGGTTGCGGTAAACCTTCAGGAAAGCCTCTTGATAAACGTCGCGCGCATCTTCCGGGCGCTTCATCAAGTTCAGCGCCAGCCGCAAAACGTCCCGGTCATACCGGTGAACGAGTTCCTCGAAGGCGGCGCGATTGCCCACCTGGGCTTCCACCACCAGGGCCCGGTCGTCGAGGCTAGGAAGAGAAGTCACTGCGCCCAGGGCTGCGTCACCGCCACCCGCGCCTCCACCTTCACCGGCCACAGCCAAAACCCATCGTGGAAGCGACATTCTTCGCCTTCTGTTCGCGTGCCGCCCTTGAAAACGTGTCGTGGCCCGCGCCACTACACGATAATCCAAGTTTCTGCATTAGGCCAACACGCAACACCCGTGCGACCACTCTCTTTGGACGTGCAGCTACCTCTAGGGTGAGCATCGCTTCCTGAATAAACAACGCTCTGATCCAGTATTTTGTTTCGCTCTAATTTCTTGAATTTACAGATTGAAGACGCTTTATTTTGTTGAGGAAACCGAGGTGCAATTCACTGCCCATGGACCTCTGGGCTAGCAACTCGCGAGTTCGAGGCCGCCAGCGGCCAAGCCAGCAGGCCAGCCAATATCAAGAAAACCGCGTAGCCATTTCCCTGGTAAAAGCCGTCCGGCTGCGAAATCAGTTTGGACGCGGCTGCCAGCAGCGAAGTACCCGCCACCACCAGGAAATAACCGAGCATGTTAAACCGCACCACCCTGGTTATGCCGAATACCAGCAATCCTAAGAGGAGAGCTCCCGCAAGAAACTGCTTGCCAAAGTCGGCGGGCGTCCCCCAAGCCGTTCCTACTGTAGCCAACGCGGCGCTAAGAAAAAGTAATAATCTCAGCCACGGCTGCTTAACGTTCGTGGACACAAACGAAGCGCAGAGCGCTGTCAGCCCGGTATACATCAGCGTCCTGAACAAAACTGTGCCAAATATGGCCGCAGCCGGGAGCGTCGCATCAAAATCATCGCCAAAGGAAGCCTCAATTGCACGATGCGCAGTAGGCCAATGGGCCGACAGTGCTGTAATCAGACGGCTAAATCCGATCAGTGCCGCCGTTCCGCCAATGCCAATCACCAGGGCGTCGCGGTAATACGCTGGCGGCATACCCGTCCATCCCGGCAAGCGCTCCTCGCCGAAGGCACGCCTGGCAAAATACCAAACCATGCCAAAAAGGAGTACGATCCCCGAGAAATACACCGCCGCTCCGAGGGTCGCCCCAATGCCGATTCCCACAAGCATAGTCTTTAGTGGAATGGCCGTCTGATAGCCATTCATGAAACTGGCGATGCGGTCCCCGAAAGCAAAAATAATCACATACCCCGCCAGCGCCCACAGGCCCCACACTCCGAGGCGCCGCCAAGGAATCGAGCGCGCATCCTCAGAGCGCAAATTTTTCAGGAAGACAATAAGTGCCACCACCATGAAGCCGCCCAAGACTAGAATTGGCAGCACCATCGAGATAAGTACGCGCGGCAGTGTGATCTCCGATTGCCTGCGCCTCCAGTCGTCAGGAATTTTTATGTACGTGCGGTAGTTGGCCACTTCGTCGCCGAGAACCGCCAGTTCGATCCGCGCGTGCGCGTGTGATTTGGAATCTGCTTGCGTATCCGAGTCATCGAGCGCGCGATTTTGCTCCCACGTGAGTTGGTGATCCACGCGATGCGGGTGCTTGTCGGACTTGGC
>JAUTXJ010000078.1 GCA_030838075.1 Acidobacteriaceae bacterium | reverse complement strand
GCATAAACCTGGGGATCAAGCGGAATTAAGTGGTAAAAACCGGCGATAAAAGCGAACAGATAGCCCACACACAGACCGACAAGTGTGCCGACGGCGCCGATGGTGATTCCTTGCCAAAGAAAGATTTTTCGAATCTGGGTGCGGCGGGTTCCCAAGGACATTAGAACGGCGATGTCGCGGGCCTTATCGGTCACGGTCATGGAAAGCACGACCAGGATGTTCAGGCCGGCAACGAAAGTGATCAGCCCAATGAAAATCGCGGTAACCAATTTTTCCATTCGCAAAGCGCGGAATAAGGCGCGGTTCTCGTCCATCCAGGTGGAAGTGGCAAAACCTGGGCCGGCAATTTGCTGAACTTGTTGCGCGATGGCTGAGGCGTTCTCGGCATTAATCAAGCGAAATTCCAGAACATTGACGGCATCGCCGCCACCGGAAAGATTTTGCGCGTCAGCGAGGGTGAGGAAACACCAATTCTGATCGTAATCGTAAAAACCGGAATCGAAAACACCAGCGATGCGAAATCTTCGGGAACGCGGAAGCAATCCGAAGGGAGTCAAGCGGCCCTGAGGGCTCATGAGGGTCACGTAGTCGCCCGGCGAAAGTTTCCACTCTTCGGCGAGTTGTTTCCCGATGAGGAGCGCGCCGATGCCGTCTTTGTCTGGGGAGAAATCGAGTTGACCAGCAACAATGCGCTGGAGTGCTTCGTCGGCGCGACGCTCTCGCTCGGGGTCGATGCCTTTGGTGACCACGCCCCGCGATTGACCGGCAAAGGTCATAAGCACGGTTTGATACACGGCTGGAGTGACGGAGCGTACTCCCGGTATCGCGGACAATTTTGCGCCGAGCGATTCGTAATCGCGAATGCCGCCGGACCCTGGACGGGTGAGGGAAATGTGGGCGGTCACACCAAGCAAGCGATCCTGGAGCGTTTCACGGAAGCCGGTGTTCATGGCTAACGCGATTACCAAGGTAGCGACGCCCGCGGCTACACCAATGATCGAAAATAAAGTGACCAGACGAAGAACCGCAGGACGGTGGGGTGACCGCAGATAACGCCGCGCTACAAACCATTCAAAGCGCATGGAAGGCCCTGCTCGTTACGCTTTCCCGCTGGGATCGGCGGCTGGTGGATCCGATTGAGATTCTGGAAGCTCCGGGCGTAATAAAGGAAATAAAATAACGTCGCGAATGGATTTGGAATCGGTGAGCAGCATGGTCAGACGGTCTATGCCGATACCTTCGCCGGCGGTGGGGGGCATGCCATAACAAAGGGCCTGAATGTAATCAACATCGAGGCGCTTGGGAGATTCATCGCCGCCTTCGGCAATTTGCGCCAGGAAACGGCGCTCCTGTTCCGCGGGATCATTTAACTCGGAGAAGCCGTTGGCAATTTCCATTCCGGCAACGTAAATTTCAAAGCGCTCGACCAGCGAGGGGTCGTCGGCCTTTTGTTTTGATAGCGGCGAAATGTCGATAGGAAAATCGAAAAGGATGGTGGGCTGGATCAATTTGTCTTCGGCGATGGTTTCGAATAACAGCCCGGTCCATTCACCAGGAGTCAAATTTCCCTTTGCCGCGGCGTAAGGAGCGCCAGCAGTTTTGGCCCACGCGTTGTAGCGCCGGGCGATTGCAGCGGGATCATCAGGTAACGAAAATTCCGACAGCGCCGGTACGGGCTGCAACTGCGCGGGCCAATATTTAATGATGGCTTCGCGCATGGAAAGACGCTCGAACTTTGCAAAATCGAGTTCGTACTCCCCGTACTTTACAGTTGTGGAACCAGTGATGTTGGTAGCCAGCAGAGCAAAAAGATTTTCGTTGAGGTCCATCAAATCGCGATAGTTGCTGTAGGCCTCGTAAAACTCCAGCATGGTGAATTCGGGATTGTGCTGCGTGGAGATCCCTTCGTTGCGGAAATTGCGATTGATCTCGTAAACGCGGTCAAAACCGCCAACGGTTAATCTCTTCAGATAAAGCTCCGGGGCGATGCGCAAGTAAAGATCCATGTCCAGAGTGTTGTGATGGGTTACAAACGGACGAGCGGTAGCGCCTCCGGGGATGGGATGCATCATGGGCGTTTCTACCTCTATATATCCCCGGGCGTCGAAGAATTTGCGCAACTCCTGAATTATGCGGGCGCGGGTGGCAAAAACCTGACGGGACGCGTCGTTGGCAATAAGATCCAGATAGCGCTGGCGATAACGCAGCTCGACATCCGTCAATCCATGCCATTTTTCGGGCAGGGGCAAGAGCGCCTTAGAAAGCAGGGAGAGCTCCTCCACAAATATGGATAGCTCGTTGGTGCGAGTGCGAAACAAATGGCCGCGGACCCCAACGGAATCGCCCAGGTCCAACAGGTGAAAAAGCTCGAAACCTTTTTCTCCTACCACATCCTTCTTTACATAGATCTGGATGCGGCCACCGCTGCCTTGCAGATGGGCGAAACCGGCTTTGCCCATGAGACGAAGGGAAACGATGCGTCCTGCGACACGAACGTCGCGGCGGTTGGCTTCAAGTTCGGGTGCGGAGGATTGGGAATATGCATGAACAAGTTCAGGTGGGGTGTGGGTCCAGCGAAATTCGCGAGGAAATGGATCAAAGCCAAGCTGCTGAATCTGCTCGAGCTTTTTCTGGCGCTGCTCAAACTGGTCGCGGGGCTCAAATTGCAAACGGGAAATATCCTTTCAGGTGTTGGAGGGCGAGTATAGCGGCCAATGGCGGAATTGAGCAAGGAACCATGGAGTGGCGTAGCGAGAATTCCTACCAACGCAGGACATTTCGCCTGAGCTGGCCTGAACACCTAAGCGAGTAAGAATGCGGATAATGAATCTTAACTAGCTAACAGATGGGTCGTTGCGGGCATGAGCCAAATTGCCCTTGGTTTGATGACCTACAACTGATGAGGTAGCGGGAACTAATAAAAACGGGCCTGGGCTTGCGGAGTTTGTTATACTCCCGAGTCTGTCCCCAGGAGACCAAAACTTGAGAGACCCCGGCAGCCCCCTCTCAGGTCGTCGTGGCACTGTGCAAGACGACTGGCGTGCCCGCCTACCGGAAGAAAAATTAAAAGTTTTTACCGCCTACGTGAGAAGGCTGGATAGCGCGTACGTGATGCTTAGCGTTTCCCTCAACGAAGCTCTAGCATTGCGACGCGAAGGGCGACTGATGATGTGTTGCGAGGCGGTGAATGTAACGCCGAGCCTTTGCGGGCGATTGACCGAGCCGCTGGCGTCTTTGATTCGGGTGTTGAGCGAACACGCCAAACATTACGGCACGGTACCGAATGCCGCTCCTCTCGACCCCCAGAACTTTCAAACGGTAAGAGGACAGCGATCGGCGCGCATGAGCGGGCTACTGAGCAAAGTATTGCTATCGCAACGCACGCAGTTTTTGCATAAATTGG
>JAUTXJ010000261.1 GCA_030838075.1 Acidobacteriaceae bacterium | reverse complement strand
AATTCGCAGCTCATTCGCATGGAAGCCAGTTTCAACGGCTACGCCGAAGGCATCGCACTCGATTCTGGCGGCCATGTCAGCGAAGGCTCGGGAATGAACGTGTTCCTGGTTCACAATGGCACGCTTTACACGCCGCCTCTCGCCACCAGCATTCTTCCCGGCATCACCCGCGATACCGTCGTCAAGATCGCTGAAGATCTAGGCATTCCCGTTAAGGAATCAGTCATCCCCAGGGAAATGCTTTACATCGTCGACGAAGTTTTCTTCGTGGGCACCGCCGTCGAAATTACTCCCATCCGCTCGGTCGATCACATCACCGTCGGCAAAGGTGTAGCCGGCCCTATCACGCGCAAATTACAGGATGAATTTTTTGCCCTTACCAGCGGCAACAAACCCGATCGCCACAATTGGCTGACTCCGGTAAATAGCCCCGTTGCCGCCACGTCTCGCTGAGCCCTGGCGAAATATCCGCATTAAAGAAAACGGGCAGTGCTTCCGTTTGATTGTGTGGAAAATTTAGCGTCCGGCCCGTTCTGGATTCGTGCCTGGCATCTCATATTGGTCTTCAAGCTCGCCAGTCACGAAACATGCCTCCACGCTTCTTCTGGTCGCATCCCCGGCTTCACGTTAAAATCTCCCGTGCACCGCCGCGCGTCTTCCGGCCGGAGGCTATCAACATGTACACCAGCACGCAAAAACTCGCCGCCGAATTCCTGGGCACCTTCGCCCTAGTTTTTTTCGGGGCAGGCGCTATTTGCGCAGATCAATTCCTGCATGGCGCAGGCGACCTTGGACTTCTTGGTGTTGCGCTCGCGCACGGATTAGCACTCGCCATCATGATTTCCGCTCTCGGCCATATTTCGGGCGGTCATTTTAATCCCGCCGTCACCGTTGGTTACTGGGTCACCAGACGTCAGAACACCATCGACGTGATTCTTTACTGGATCGCGCAGTTGGCGGGAGCAATTGCCGCAGCCTTCTTGCTAAGAGTTCTCATCCCAGAGGATACCTGGCGAGCCGTGGCCCTTGGCACTCCTCAATTCGCGCGCGATTTTCCGCGCTGGGCGGGCATGGCCCTGGAAGCTACCGCAACCTTTTTCCTGGTGCTCACTGTATTTGCCACCACACTCGATGACCGCGGAACTTTCCGCTCCATTGCCGGCTTCGGCGTCGGTCTGATGTACGCCCTCGGCGTCATCGTCGCCGGGCCATTCACAGGCGGCGCTCTCAATCCTGCGCGCGCCTTTGGCCCCGCCCTTGCCGCCACCCATTGGGCCAATCACGGCGTTTTCTGGGTCGGCCCTTTGGCGGGAGGATTTGCCGCCGCTCTGCTCTACGATTTCCTGTACCTCAAACGAGCTGAAGCTTAAGCTCCATGCTGGGTTTTGGTCTTGAGTATCTTAGGTAACTAGCTCGTAACCCTTCCACGGTTGTTTTCTTGCCGCCCCATCACTCGGATGCTAACGTCCGTTAATAGCTTCATCTTGCGGGGATAAATTTTTATGGCTCTCAGTATCGACGACCTCTTACGTCGCGCAGTGGACACCAAAGCCTCCGACTTGCACCTGAAAGTCGGCAATCATCCCTATCTCCGCATCGAAGGCGTGCTGGCCCCGCTCTCTGATGTTCCTCGCGTGACGCCGGAAGAAATGCTGTCCATGGCGTTCAGCATGATGACCAATCGTCAAAAGCAAAAGTTTAAAGAGACCGCCGAGCTCGACATGGCGTATGGCGTATCGGGTCTTGGCCGCTTCCGCGTCAACGTTTTCCAGCAACGCGGCAACGTCGGCATGGTTTTGCGCGTAATCCCCACTAAAATTCGCACCTCTGAAGAATTAAATTTACCAGCCGTCATCGGCCGCATCTGCGAAGAGCAACGCGGCCTGGTTCTGGTCACTGGCACCACCGGTTCCGGTAAGTCCACCACCCTCGCAGCCATGATCGATCGCATCAACGCCGATCGCGCCGACCACCTCATCACCATCGAAGACCCCATCGAGTTTCTGCACCGCGACAAGAAAAGCTTTATCAACCAGCGCGAAGTAGAAGTGGATACCGCGAATTTCTCCACCGCCCTCCGCGCCGCTTTGCGTCAGGATCCCGACGTCATTCTCGTCGGAGAAATGCGCGACCTGGAAACCATCTCAACGGCCTTGCTCGCCGCCGAAACCGGCCACTTGGTGCTATCCACATTGCACACCCTCGACGCCACCGAAACCATCCAGCGCATCATCGCCGTTTTCCCTCCCCCGGAACAAAAGCAGATTCGCCTGCAATTGGCCGCCACCCTGAAAGCCGTCGTCTCCCAGCGCCTCGTGCGTCGCGCCGACGACAAGGGCCGCGTCCCCGCCGTCGAAGTCATGATTGCCACCAACTACATTCGTGATTGCATCATCAATGCCGACAAAACGCGTTTAATCCGCGACGCCATCGCTGCTGGTACCAGCCAATACGGCATGCAGACCTTCGACCAGTCTCTTTTCGATCTTTACACCAAGAACCTCATCACCCTTGACGAAGCTTTGCTCCGCGCCTCCAACGCCGACGAATTCAAGCTCCGCATTCAAGGCGTGCGCTCCGCCTCCGACTCCGCCCGCGAGGAAATGGAACGCCAGATGGTCGATTTCGAACGCTACGCCCGCAAATAACCGCCTTCAAAAAACCCGAGGAGCTAGTTTCGCTCCTGCATTCTAGCTGAGCTCAACCTAATCCCTGCCCGCAAGCCTTTCCGCAACCGTCAGATAATCAATGGCGTCCTTTGAATGCTGCGGTTGAATGCCGCGCCGCTGGCATTCTCCTTTACAACTTTTTACAACGGTTTGCTAAGCCTTGACACATCCCCGGCAGGGTTCTTTATAGTGCAGTTGTTGCGAGGCTCTGAACCTACAGGCGAGGTTTGAATGTTTAAGAAGTGGCGATTGACGGACCGGACCCGAACGCTCCTGACACTGGAGTTAGCCATTGTGCTTCCCGCGGCAGCCCTGATGGGCTTCAGCATCTGGAACCTGAAACATCTCCAACACTCTGGCGGGTTCGAAGCAGCCATCCAGCGCGAACTTTCTCACGTGCTGAAAATAGCGGAAAAGAAAACTTTGCACAGGGCAATCGAATTGACAACTCCAGTCCGCACGGCTTTCCCTAACCCCGACGACGACCATGCCGCCATCAAGGCCGGCTTGGAACGCGTGTTGTCTGAACACCCCGAGTTTGCCTACGCCTTTTTGTATGACAAGAAGAACAATCTGTTCTTGAGTCGCACGCAGCCTCGTCGCGACCACGACCCGCAGTTCTGCGCGACCACGCAAGAAACCATCAACATGGCTTCCACGTGGATTCCCCTCGAAGCGTCCCAATATGGAAAGAAGGTCAGAGCGATGGCTGACAAGGACGAGGATCCCGTAGGTTTCACCGGGGGCTGGTCAATCCAGGACAACCAGCGCAATTATTGGAACATTGCCTATTTCGTACCACCCGGTGTACCGAAAGATCGCACGACGCTGGGCGTGGTCGCATTCGACGACGATTACTTACGTAAAAACTTCCTGCCGGCCATGATGAAAGATGTGTTGACCAGCAAAAACAACGTGCCGGAGGTTGAAGCGAATCCCCCGGTCATGATGATCCATCGTTCCATGGACTCCGCTCCATGGTTGACTTCTGGAAATTGGGATGGGGCCAATCCAGAAGCAGAGCGCACCTTTCAGTATATTTTCCCGGACATGACCCTCGCGATCAAATATCAGGGCATGACCGTCGCGGATATCGGGGCAAGATTTCTTCGATACAACTACATCGTTCTCGCCGCGCTGTCTCTGTTCATGGTCGCAGGCATCTTTCTTACCTATCGCAACGTTTCCAAAGAAATGAACCTGGCGCGTCAGAAATCCGACTTTGTCGCTAACGTGTCGCACGAGTTGCGCACGCCGCTGGCCTTGATAAGGCTCTATGCTGAGACTTTGGAGCTGGGACGCCTCTCCGCCAAAGAGAAATATCAGGAATATTTCCGCATCATCCGCGAGGAAAGCGAACGCTTGACCGCACTTATCAACAATATTCTGGACTTCTCCAGAATCGATGCCGGGCGAAAAGAATACGAATTTCAGGAGACCAATCTGGGTGAACTCGTCCATTCCACGCTGGATTCCTATCGTTTCCAAATCCAACAAAACGGTTTCGGCTTCGAAGAAAACATTTCGCCTGATATTCCACCGGTGAATGTCGACCGCGAAGCGATCGCGCGATCACTGCTTAACCTGGTGAACAATGCGCTGAAATACTCGAAAGATCAGAAGCACATCGCCGTGAAGTTGTACCGCTCGAACGGCTCCGTCAAGTTGGAAGTTCAGGATCGCGGTATTGGCATCGCGGCCAACGAGCAGGAGAAAATCTTCGAGAAGTTTTACCGCTGTGGCGATCCCTTGGTGCACGACGTGAAGGGCTCCGGGCTGGGACTCTCGTTGGTGCGCCACATTGTGCGCGCCCACGGAGGAGATGTGCTGGTCGAAAGCGTCCCCGACAAGGGCAGCAAATTTACCATCGCGTTGCCTCTGGTTCTAACCACACAACCCGGTGACGCGGGGAGCGCGGTAGTATGAGGACTACAAATGCAAATGTCCCCACCAAGTCAAAGGGGGAGGGTATGTCAGCAGCGAAAATTCTAATCGTCGAGGACGAGCCGAACATGGTGGCCGGTCTCCGCGACAACTTTGAGTTCGAAGGCTTTGAGGTGCTCACCGCACCTGATGGCGTTCAAGGACTCGAGAAAGCCTTGAAGGAATCGCCAGACCTGGTCGTTCTGGACGTGATGATGCCGCGCATGAGTGGCCTGGATGTATGCAAGCAACTAAAAGCCAAGCGTCCCTCGATTCCCATAATCATGCTCACCGCCCGCGGGCAGGAAGTGGACAAGGTCGTCGGTCTCGAGCTTGGCGCCGATGATTACGTCACCAAACCTTTCTCGATCCGCGAACTGCTCGCCCGTGTCAAAGCAGTGTTACGCCGCTCTCAAACTTTGCCAAAAGAGCAGGACCGCTACACCTTCGGGGACGTGGAAGTAAATTTGCGCAGTTATCGCGTGTTGCGTAATGGTCAGTCTGTAGAGTTTTCCAGCAAGGAATTTGAACTGTTGAAGCACTTTCTGTGTCACAGCGGCGAAACGTTAAGCCGCGATCGGCTGCTCGACGAGGTTTGGGGATACGAAAATTTCCCAACAACTCGTACCGTCGACGCCCACATCGTTCGACTCCGCCAGAAACTTGAACCGGTTCCAGACCAGCCGCGCTTTTTTCTCACCATCCATGGGGTCGGCTACAGGTTCGTAGGATGAACATGACCGCGAAGACGCCAGAAACGCGCAAGGCCACTGCCAAGCGGACTAGGAACAGTTCGGCGCTTGAAACCGGACAGACAACCAAAGGTCGCCGGCGTAAGAATTCAGAAATGGGGGCCACTACTGAAAACATTCACGCGCTCAAGCGACAACTGGACGCGGTGCGTCGTGAGCACGCCATCCTCCAGCAGGCCATTTACGAGGCCGCGCAAATCCAGAGAAAACTCTGCTCCCCTCGTGAACTAGTATGGGGCGACTTTGAAATCGCCGGCGAAATCTTTCCGGTGCGTCATCTTTCAGGAGATTTTTTCAAAGTGATGCAACTTGATGATGTGCTGGGAGTCGCTCTGGGTGACATCGCCGGAAAGGGGCTATCTGCCGGAATTTGGCAAGCTCATCTGATCGACCTGATTCAGCGTTCTGCGCGCGCTTACCTTCATCCCGCCGACGTTATCGCCGGCGTGAATCGCGAGCTATGCCTCGATCACGGTGAGCCGCCCATCACCGCATTATTCTTTGCCCGCCTCGACCCCAAGGGAAATGAATTGCGGTACTGCAACGCCGGCCTCCCCGCTCCGCTGATTATGAGGAGCAGCAAATCGGTGGATCGATTGGAGGAAGGTGGCCCGATGCTGGGCGCCCTCCAAGAGGCCTCGTACAACTGCGGGACAGTCTACCTAAATCCCGGCGATATGTTGATCGCGTACTCCGACGGCCTAACCGAATGCCGAAATCGCGATGATCAAGAGTTTGAGATCGGACGCTTGTCCGCCGCGGTGGAGTCCTACAATGGCGCCACCGCAAACCAGGTTCTTTTTTCCACCCTTGCCACTGTGCTCGATTTCGCGGCTCAGTGCCCACCCAGCGATGACTTGACCCTTTTGGTGGTCCGTCGCTGCGAAACTCAGCTAGCGCTTCCAGAGCGCAACAAACGCGACAGGGATTTTTCTGTGTCCAGCCGGCTCAGTTCGGTTGCTGTAGGCCAGACGTGCTGATTCGGCGCTTCAAAAACTAAAGCAACTGACGACGGCCTCAAACATGTTTGACGCGCCAACGCTATTGGTGTGTCCAGTGAAAGACCAGTGAAAGGAAGGACGCAATGTCATCCATGTCGGTCGCATTAACCAGGGAACGACAAATGTGCGCAGCATTCATTCAGCCGCCGCCAGTCTCTTCCGAACTCTTGAGAGAACTGTACATCACTCACCATTGCCACGTTTTACAGACCTGCCGAAAGTTTTTTCGTCAGCCCGAAGATGCTGAGGATGCCGCCGCTGAAGTCTTCCTGAAGCTTTATCG
Organism: Acidobacteriaceae bacterium; assembly: GCA_030838075.1. Lineage (GTDB taxonomy): Bacteria > Acidobacteriota > Terriglobia > Acidiferrales > UBA7541 > Acidiferrum. The sequence continues at coordinate 2,188 of JAUTXJ010000261.1, read as the reverse complement.
AGTTCTGCACCAAAAAGATGAGCTGGTGCCTTTCCGTCCTTGGCTTTCGCAGATCGCCGCACATCACTGCATCGATAAGCTCCGCCGCAGAAAACACGAGAAAAACTCCGTATCGGAGGAAGTCGACGTTGAGGGTCTCCTCGATCATTCCACCCCATCCGCGCTCTCCGAAGTTCTTCGTAACGAGGCAGAGGGCCAAGTCAGACAAGCCCTGACCAGCTTGCCGGAGAAGCATCGAATCGTCCTGGTCCTTCACTACTACGACCGTATGCATTATTCCCAAATCGCCAACGCATTGAACGTGTCGCTATCCGCGGTCCGCGTCCGCATCTTCCGCGCCAAGCGTTTCCTACGACGCAAACTCGGTCGTACGCACCGAACGGACACTCTCGCGAAAATTTCTAACCGCAACTACCACCGGTCATTCCGACCGGAGCAGGCCGACGCCTTTTCCCCTCGTTCGTCCGCGAACGGGTCGGCCTGCGAGGTGGAGGAATCTCTCTTCGAACCGTCGCACCTCCATCGACGTCTTGCTGAGCAACAGCTCCTATCATCGGGTTAGGTCGCTTGCTTCCCGCGCTGCCACCTTCTATGCTCCCGGTATGTTTCGCGCCCCGCGCAAATTAGATTCCGAGCCGGAGTTATACGACATCGCGGTCCGCGCCCTGATGCGCCGCGCCCACTCCGTCCACGAAATGAAAAAATCCCTCGAACGACGCACCGACGACAAATCCATGGTCAGGTCGGTCCTCGATCGCCTGAAGCGTCAAGGCATGATCGACGACGCCCGCTACGCAAAACAGTTCACCCGCCAGCACGCCGAAATCCGCAAACAAGGCAAATTTCGAATCGCCAGAGAGCTGCGCGCCCGTGGCATCCCAGACCGGTATATCGACTTGGCTCTTGAAGAATCCGCCAAAGAGACCGACGAGCGCGCCGTCGTGCGTCATCGCATCGAGAAAAAACTCAAATTATTTCGCGGCGAAATCGACGACCGTAAAATCGCCTCCCTGTTTCGCAGCTTGCTGCGTGCCGGTTTTGCTTCTGACGTCGTTCGCAACGAATTGCGAGCAGTTACCCGCGAAGACGTCCCCGCAATTGAAAATGCCGTCGACGAAGAGTCGGCCTAAATAACGCCGAAGGCCGTAGTTCCTCGGCTTCTCTTGGTACCTCTTCCCTCCTCTGCGATAATATTGTGACGATTACTTAAAAAACCTGAGGCTCACGTGACCGGCAACGAAATCCGCGCCACATTCTTAAAATTCTTCGAACAAAACGGCCACCGTATCTTGCCCAGCAGTTCGCTCGTGCCCCACGGCGATCCCACCCTGCTCTTTACCAATGCCGGAATGAACCAGTTCAAAGACGTTTTTCTCGGGCTCGAACAGCGGGATTACAAACGCGCCACCACCGCCCAGAAATGCGTGCGCGCAGGCGGCAAACACAATGACCTTGAAAACGTTGGCTTCACCAAGCGCCATCACACCTTTTTTGAAATGATGGGTAATTTCTCTTTCGGCGATTATTTCAAAAAAGAAGTCGTCGCTTTCGCCTGGGAACTCGTTACCTCCCCGGACTGGTTCGCCCTCGACAAATCCAAGCTTTACGTCACGGTCTTCGGCGGCGCTGAAATCGCCCCCGGAGTCTCACTGGGCGTTGATGAAGAAGCAAAATCTTTTTGGCTCGGCCAGAACGTCCCCTCCGAGCGCATCGTCCCCGTACCCGGACTAAAAGAAAATTTCTGGGCCATGGGCGACACCGGCCCCTGCGGCCCGTGCAGCGAAATCCATTACGACATGGGCGCCATCGCCTCCGACGAAGGCCACACCGATTGCAAATTCCCGTGCGATTGCGGTCGCTACGTGGAAATCTGGAATCTCGTCTTCATGCAATTCAATCGCGACGCCTCGGGCAAAGTCATTCCTTTGCCAAAGCCTTCCATCGATACCGGTGCAGGCCTCGAACGCCTCGCCGCGGTAATTCAAGGCAAGCTCAGCAATTTCGACACCGATTTATTTCAGCCCTTGATACAAAAAGCTGCCGAACTCACCGGCGCGCGATACGGCAAAGATCCGGACTCCGACGCGTCTCTACGCATCATCGCCGATCATTCCCGCGCCGCAACATTCCTGGCCTCTGATGGCGTCATTCCCTCCAACGAAGGCCGCGGCTACGTCCTGCGCAAGAT
>JAUTXJ010000249.1 GCA_030838075.1 Acidobacteriaceae bacterium | reverse complement strand
ATCGCCGGATTCGAATCCGACGATGAACAATCGCGCGCCAGCATCCGCCATAGCTTTCAGGGTGTCGTAATCGCTGTGCACACGGGCAGTGGAGGACCACTGAAATTTCAGCGGCTTGAACTTGGTGCAAAGATCGAGGACGCGGTCCTTGCGGATGTTGAAGGTGTCGTCGTCGAAGAAGATTTCTTTCATTTGCGGGAAATATTCGATGGCCTGTTTTACTTCGCGGGCCACGTTTTCCGTGGAGCGGGTGCGCCAGGCATGGCCAGAAATTGTTTGGGGCCACATGCAGAAAGTGCACAACGCCGGGCAGCCGCGGGTGGTGTAAAAGGAAACGTAAGGATTCAGGAGGAACGGTACGTTGTAGCGTTCAATCTGCAAATCGCGCTTGTAAATGTCCGTCGCGAAGGGCAATGCGTCGAGTTCCGCTGTGTGCAACTGCTCCCGAGGCGCGGTGTGGACGACCTTGCCGTCTTTGCGGTAGCTAACGCCCAGAATTTCGCTGAGCGGTTTGCCGTGGGCGTATTCCACGACGGAATGGTCGAATTCACCGCGAGTGACAAAATCGATATCTTCACTGGCCATCAGGGTTTCATCGGGCTTGATGTGGCCGTGCGGCCCGACGAACGCAATCTTCATGGTGGGATTGGATTCTTTAATCTTGCGAATGAGCTTGATGTCGCTCTCGAATCCTACCGTGGAGGTGAACAAAATCAGGAACTCGTAGTCTTTGCAAATCTGCACGGTCTGCTGCCAGTTGACCTTGTGCGGCGAGGCGTCGAGCAGACGACTTCCCGGAATCATGCCAGCGGGATAAGTCAGCCAAACGGGATACCAATAGGATTCAATCTCGCGGGTTGCGGGCCAACGAGAGCTTGCGCCGCCGTCGAAATTCTCAAAACTCGGTGGGTTTAACAGCAAAGTTTTCATTACATCTGGCATTCTTAACCCTCAGCTTCATAGATATCGATAAATACCGCAAATACCGCGCAAACTTCAACATCATCACGTCCCAGGTCAAGTCGGTCAGGACGGAGGCCCAAACAGTAGCTATCAGTTTAGCTTAATTAGAGTGATCCGCCTCAAACGTTTCTGCAATTGGGTGCTATCGCGCATCCAGCGGCTAAATACAGCAGTGAGTGGAACTTGCGGGCATAGTGGCGTCGCCATTACAAATTATTTGTTGCGGCGCGAAACTCCAATTTTTGAATTTTCAATGTCGGTGACGGATGCCAATATTCGCTCCCAGATTTGGTCTAGCCAGTCAAAATGAGCGGGTTTCATTAGAACGGAACGCAGGCAAGTGATAGTTTGGCGGTCGCGCTTCATGGTGGACGGGAGGGTTTGAAACAGGTGGAGCGGGAGATCCGCTAAGGCCAAATGTAAATCTCGCTTGGCGGCGGCCTCAAAAATCTCACGCGATAACAGTGACGCAGCACTCACACTTTCGGCGCGCAATGCGAAAGCGAGTATGTCCAACTCTGGGGCAAATGGTGTGAGGAAGCGGTCGTCAGCTCGCAATCGCTGATGCAGTGCTCGCGCCGCTTCCCTGCCCTTGGCTAAAGTGCTTGCAAACTCCCCACGCTTCGTAAGGGGCAAGAGCTTTTGCGTGGCCCACAGCGCTGCCGCCGCAGCGCCGGGACGTGAGCACTCCAGACTGATCTCGCCGAGGTGCAAGTCGGTCGAAGTGAAATAGGTATAAGGAGAATTGTGCTTGTACCAGCGGCCGGCTCCCGGATCTTTGAACAAAATGCAACCGCATCCATAGGGCTGCAAGCCGTGCTTGTGGGGATCAATCGCGATGGAGTCGGCTTCACTCATCGCAGCGAAAGACTTTTGAGTGTCCGGTTCCAGATTTTCGAGCAAGGAAAAATATCCACCGTACGCAGCGTCGGCATGAATGCGAAAATTGTATTTGGTGCGGAGGACAAGAATTTTATGGAGTGGATCGACCGAACCTGTCGCGGTCGTTCCCATGGTCACCACCACGGTTCCTACGCCGCCTTGCTTCAATCGTGTTTCAAGAAGCTGCAAATCAAGCCGTCCTCGTGCGTCCGAGGCGATTGTTTCGAAAGGTAATTGCAAGGCTTTGCTGATGCGCTCGTGAGTATAGTGAGATTGCGAGCTAGCCAAAACTATTTTCGCCGGCGCCGATTGTCCTGCGACCCACAAAGCCTCCAGATTTGCCATCGTTCCGCCGCCACACAAATGACCCAGGAATTTGGTCCAGCCAAATATCGCCGCAATTTGCGCGACGGCCTCTTTTTCCATGGCCGACGTTGCACGTCCGCCGTCGAGCGCATGATTGTTCGGATTGATGGTCATTGCCAAGGCGTAGGCAAGTTGTGCTACAGGATGCGGAGGCTTCAACATCTGGCCGGCGTATAAAGGATGAAAATATGGGTAATTGTCTCGCAGACGTTCCGCGGCTGACGTGAGTACGCCGTCAAGCCGTGAGGAACCGGGCACGTCATTTTTGAATTCAGGCAGATGTTCGAAACTCTTGTTCAGCGCCACCAGGGCATTCGACAGAAATTCAAGGTACTCGCTGTCCAGCAGATGTGATTTTTTCTTGGCGCTCGACTTGTGAATTGAGCCGGACTGGGACGCGGATTTACTCGATGGCGCCTTAGGCATACTGGCTTTTCTTATTGCCACTGTTTTTCTTACTGCCAGACTTTGTTGAGTTGCCCAGCCACTCGCAACAAGTCCAGTTGCGCCTGCTGCCGGGCGAAATTGGCGTCCAGATAAGCCATCCAACGCTCGTTCTCGGTGAGCCGCGCGCGTTCCACTTCGCGCAGATTCAATTTACCTTCCGCGTACTGCGATTGAAATACCGCAACGTCCTGCTGCGCCAGTTGCAATTGCAGCCGCGCCACTTCTTTTGCAGCGTCTTTTTCTCGCACGCTTCGGGTCTTCTGCCGCACATCGGCAGTAACTTCGATCTTCTTATTGCTCAAGCTGGCCTTCGAGGCTTCGAGGTTTACGTCCGCGAGACCTATATTTGCTTTGGTCTTAGCGCTGAAGATGGGCATATTCACCTGAATGCCGGCGTTGAAATTATTTCTTTGAAAAGTCTTGAAGAATTGATCGTAATTGTTGAACTTGCCGAGCAAGCTGTACACGCTGACCAGTTGCAAAGTCGGAAAATAACCTCGTTTCTCGCCTTTCAAGCGAAATTCCTTGGCGCGCACATCGGCTTCGGCTAGGCGCACGCTGGTGTTATCTTGCATGGCCATGGCTACCAGATTCGCGCCCTCTTGTTCGGCTTGTCCCGGCAAGTCTTCGGGCAAAACTTCTATCGGCGAATCCTGTGCAAGCCCAATTTGCGCGCGGAGAAATACTTCCAATTCATCTTGCCGGCCCTCCAACTGTAAAATGCGTTGGACTACTTGCGCTTTAGTGAGCTGGGCGCGAGTGACTTCGATCGACAATTCAAATCCTTCGCTTTCCCTGCCGGCCGTCACTTGCAAAATCTTGTCAGCGCTTTCCTGTTCCGCTCGCAGCAGTTCCAGCGAGTGCCGCACTTTGCCGAGCTCCAGAAAGGCCATCGCAGTGCGCACGATTACGCTATCTCTCACTTCTTCCAGCGCAATTTTCTGTGATCTGGCCTGCTCCTGAAGCTCTTTGGCCTGACCGCGTAAAGGCTCGTTCAATACCTCCTGCGTATAGGTCACATCAAAAATGGCCGGTGCGCGGCCGCCGGGGGTTTCAGGAATTCCGTTGGTATATCCGAGGCCGGAACCTATATACAGATTCGGCATGAACTCTGCTCTGGTGATGAGCGCGGAATGATCGGATAAACGCGATTGGATCTTTGCTAGTTGAAGGTCCTTGCTATTTTGAAGCGCGAGCTCAATAGCGCGCTGCAGAGTAAGGGCTGGAACATTTTGCGCAGGTGTGGATTGCTGTGCGGAATTGTCCGCAGTTTGCTGCGAGGCGCTGCTCGTCGCCAATGTGGTTGTCGCGTTAGCTGCATTTTGTGCGTAGCTGGCAGCAGATGCGAATAGAGTCAGCGCACCAATCGCGCACGTTCGCTTCACAGTTCTGGAACGCCTTGGCAGTTTATTTAGTCGGGTCATAATCTACCTCGCACACGGCGTGTTTTTAATGGCGGGCTGTTACTCATACCGCAAAGATTCGATTGGTTGTAATTTGGCGGCCTGACTGGCCGGCAAATAGCCAAAGAAAAGCCCCGTAGAGCATGACACCACGAAGGCCACAATCACGCTGGTGGTTGAAACGGGCACCCGCAAGTTTCCCGGTATCAACGGCTGAATACTTACCGGGATAGCCAGGCCGATCAAAATACCCAACACAGCGCCCCCGCCGCTGATCAAAAACGCTTCAATCAAGAATTGATAGAGAATTTCTTTATAGGCCGCGCCAATGGCTTTGCGAATACCGATTTCGCGGGTGCGCTCTTTCACGGTCACAAGCATGATGTTCATGATGCCGATGCCACTGATCAACAGCGCGATGGCCGCGATTACTAGGAGGACTACGGTTAGCGCGAGAGAAATGGTCCTGGCCGCACCCAATATCGCCACCAGGGTTTGCACATCGTATTCCGCGTCCAGGGGGTGCCTGCTTTTTAACAATTGGGTCATTCCGCGTTCGACGCTGCCCACCGCTTCGGGACTCGCGGCCTGCGCATACAACACCCGTAAAACGTCTTCGCCGGTGTAGTACTTCATCAATCCCAGCGGGATGATTACCGACTCTTTTTGAATTTCAGAGAGTCCAAATGTGGCTACGCGCTCGCGAAAAACTCCGATTACCGTGAACGTCAATTCACCCATGCGAATGGGGCGCCCGATAGGGTTTTCCAATCCAAACACACGTTCGGACAACTCCTTGGTGATCAGACAGACCTTCCCGCGCGATTCCATGTCTTGATAGTCGAAATAGCGTCCGCGGAAAATGACCAATCGACGGATGGTTTGAAAGCCTTCAGTTACTCCAATCAGATTGACCGGCCGCTCCACACCTGAAACAACGACGGACATCGGAAGCTCTCTGGTTCCCGCGACCGCCACTACCCCAGGCATGGCCCCCATCGCCTCCATGTCGCCCATGGTAATTTCGTGGCTGAGGGGCTCAGCTTTCCCCGCGGCGTGCACCATTTCGGCCCAGACGAGATTCGAACCAACGCCTTCGATTTGCGAAATCACAAATTTCTTGCTGGTCAGCGCTACGGTAACCACCAGTACGATGGACGCGCTGCCAATGATTACGCCCAAGGACGTTAGCGCCGCACGCAATTTGTTACTACGTAGCGCGTCAAAGGCCACGGACACGGTTTCACGCATATGCATAATCAGGCCTTTCCGAGGCGTCGCAGCGCTTCCTGCGCGGTTTTGTCTTTGGGGTCCACCTGCAAACTGGCGGCGTATTCCCTGGCGGCCGCGTCGCGATCGTTTTGATTTTCGAACAGGCGGCCAAGCCAGTCGTGCGCGAGAGCGGGGCGCGGATAACCGGTGCGCCTCGGCGCGGTGCTCAAATACTGGCGGAGTAGCGATTCGGCCTCATCCGGTTTTTGCTTTTGCAAAATGAGCGCCGCCGCCCGGTAAAATTTGGTTCTTGGGTCACCGGGCGAAGCCTTCTGCCCGGCGGCGACTACCGCCAGCAAGCGCTGCGGTTGATTGCGCTTCATCGCATAGTCCCCGATATCAAAAATCAACTCCGGAGATTTGGCGTTGACCAGGGCTTTGTCGAATTCCGCTTCGGCGGCGAGGTAATCTTTTTTTTGCCGACGGCAATTCCCCGCCGCGTAGTGGCCCTCGGCTTCGTCCATGGCCGTTAACTGTTCAATTCTCGGCAGGGCCTTATCTTCTCCACCGCCTGCGATGCCCGGAGCAGCGCAATCAAATTCGATGAGCGCTTGGAACGCGGAATAATTTTTCGGATTCAGCCGAACGGCGGTTTCAAACTGTTGCTGGGTTTTCCTGGCCAAAGACAATGCCGAAAACCAGGAACTCTTGGAGGCCTTTTCCCCGAAAGCCCTGCCTAACCATTCGTGGTACAGCGAATTTTCCGGGGCTACGGCGACGGCCCCCTCAGCGCTCGCAGCGGCGGCGTCAAACTCCCGTAACTCGAAGTGACTTTTAGCCAGAAGTAAGAGGGCTTCTCCATCTCGCGGATTTTTCTCTAACTCATCCTGCAGGATTCTGACGGCTCTTCCGTAATCGCTCAGTTCGTAAGCGTGTCGAGCGGCTTCCAAACTGCCATCTTCCGAGGCCTGTGTGTTAGCCACGGATACCCAAGCTGCGAAGGCCAACACAACTGAGCTGAGCGCAACCCTCAACTTAACGTCCATCCGAATGGCCTCGGACATACGCGGAGTCAGTATTCACAATCTTGACGGCCATGCCGTCGTGCAACACGGCATCGCCGGGCAATGCCACCATCTCGTTTTCCTGTAAGCCGCTGACGACTTCGAAATTAGTCGAATCGGCGATTCCCAGCTGAAGTTCGCGACGCGACAGGCGAGATTTTCCCAGCGCATTCTTGGTCACCACGAAGACATATCTGTGGCCGCTCTCGGCATCCACGGCAGCACGCGGCACAGTTAACACATTAGTTCTTTCGTTGGAGTGGATTTTTACGTCCACATTAATATTGGGCAGCAATTCCAACTTCTGGTTATCCACTGCACATAGCAATTCTCCGACGCTGCGTGTTCCGTGCGGCACCACCTGTTTGGGAATGACCTCTGTTCTTCCCGTCCAGACGCGATTTGGTAGCGCGTCCCAGGTAATCTTAACCGGCTCGTTAGGCACCAGCCCCCCAAGCTCCGGTTCATCGATGAAGGCGCGAACCCGAACGCGATGGAGGTCGGCCATTTCCGCGAGAAGATCGCCGGTCTTCACATAGTCGCCGGTCTTTACCGGCAGCGCATATAAAGTTCCATCCGTAGGCGCGGTGATTCGTGCGCTGGCAACCTTGGCTCTCAGGGAGGCAATCTCGCCCTGTACTTGCTGCACCTGTAAAGAAGTACGTCCCGCGTCCAGTTTGACGCCCCGTTCGAACTCCTGTTTTGCCGCGGAAAGCCTCTTCACTTCGGCCTGCGCATTACTTGAGGATAGATCGTTAGCAGCCAACTCATCGCGAGTAGCCGCTTGCTTGGCGATCAACCTTTCCAGGGCATCATGATTTCTCAGAAGACGGTCACGATCTCCTTGAGCTTTTGCGAGATCTCCGGCAATCCGTGCCGCTTCGTCGGGTTTGCCGCCGCTTTGGGCCGCGCGCAATTCATCTCGCGCGCGCAGCAGACGGGCCTCAGCATCGTCAAGCTGGGCCCGCGCATCCCTCACGTTCAATTCCAGCAACAGCTGACCCTTTTTGACCTGCTGGCCTTCCACCCCGGTCACTTTCTCCACAAAGGTGTCCAACGGAGCGCGCATCACAAACGGCGAAATAGGCTCGACTTTTCCATTGCTGGAGATGGAGGAGACCAGGTTGTCTCGAACAGGCATGACGGCGGCAATTTTGGCCACCGGTTCGCGCCCGCTGAGACGCACCAATACGTAAGCCACGATCCCTGCGACCACCAGAAATAGCAAGATGCGGTTGCGCAGCTTACGCTGATCCATTTTTCCTGTTCATCGCGTCTCGCCCAATTCGTTATGATTTACCCGCCAGGTTGCTGCTTTACGTTGCGCCGAACACATTCAGCTGATCGCCTGTTGAGTGCTGTTGATGGATGACACGGCAGAATACCCCATTCTAGCAAGGCGCTTGTATCTTTCTCCATAACGGTGACGGCAGGATTGCTTTACGGGCACCTAACCCGACTGAGTGGGACCTCACCATTAGATGCAGGCATTAGTCCACAAGCTATCTAGCACCAGCGACGAGGTACAGGCTACTAGCCGGTGTGTCAATGGCTGCATCACGATTCGCAAACCGCGGCGATTTCCTTGGGATGCGGTGCCCCAAACGTAGCTTTTGATGCGTCCGCACGTAGTACACTTGGGTCCTAACCCTTAAACGCGAGGCCCTGGCGATGATCGAAGCCCGTAGCTTGTCCAAGCGCTTCCACGACAAAAAACGCGGCGATATTTGCGCGGTGGAAAACGTCAGTTTTACCTGCCGGCCCGGCAGCATTTATGGCTTGCTGGGCGCCAATGGAGCGGGCAAAACCACGACGCTCCGCATGCTCGCAACCATCCTTGAGCCCTCCGATGGAACCGCTCTCGTGTTTGGCCATGACATCGTCGAAGATCCGGAAAAAGTCCGCGCCAGTGTCGGCTTTCTCTCTACGGCGACGGCCCTTTATCCGCGGCTTACCGCTCGGGAAATGGTCGAGTATTTTGGGCGCCTTAATGGCCTGGACGAAGCTACGCTGAAAAAGCGCATCGATGACATTTTCGATCGCCTGGATATGAATTCTTTCCGCGACCGGCGGTGCGACAAGCTATCCACGGGCATGAAACAAAAAACTTCTATTGCCCGGACACTCGTTCATGATCCTCCGGTTATGATCTTTGACGAGCCCACGCTGGGGCTCGATATTATGGCCGCGCGTACGATCGTGGCGTTCATTCGCGAGTGCCGCCAGGCCGGAAAAACCGTGATTCTCTCCACTCACGTGTTGAGTGAAGTCGAAAAACTTTGCGACGTGATTGGCGTTATCCACAACGGATCGCTGCTCGCCGAGGGTACCCCGACGCAGTTGCGTGAAGAGTATCAGGAGAAAGATCTGGAGGAAATTTTCGTGAAAATCGTAACCGCGCATGTGGCTCCTCGTGCGGGCGTGGAGGTCTCCTGAGGATGTCCGCGCGCAATATCGGTATTGTCTACCGCAAAGAGTTGCTAGAAGCCCTGCGCGACCGGCGCACGCTGATCTCCACCATTCTCGTTCCCATCCTGCTGTTTCCGCTACTTACCGTGGGGGTAGGGTTCGTCATTGCCGACCTCATCGAGAAAGCCGACCGAGAACCGGCAAGAATAATGATCTTGGGTGGAACTGACTCTCCCGCTATCGTAAGCAGCCTGGCAAAGAGCAAGAATTTGATTGTAGTCTCGGGGCCCGGGAACTACGTGGACCTCATTTCCAATAAAAAGATTCGCGCCGCGGTGGAGATTCCTCCTGGTTTACAGTCCGGCGCAGGCACAGACTTCGCGCCGATGAAAATTTACATGTACTCAGGAGATCTGAAATCCACGACCGCGGCGAAACGCATTGAAGATTTTTTCAATGAGTACCGCGATAATTTGGCGCGCGACCGGCTCACCGTCCAGAAATTGCCGGCCAGCTTTTTGAAGCCTTTTGTCATCAAGCAGCAAAACGTCGTATCAGCGGAAAAGGTCGCGGGAGAAACGGTCGGTGGAATTATTACTTATCTGGTCATCATCATGTGCCTTACTGGCGCAATGTACCCCGCCATGGATCTTACAGCGGGCGAAAAAGAACGCGCCACGATGGAAACCATTCTTTCGAGCCCAATTTCGCGAACGCACCTGGTGCTTGGCAAGTTTCTCCTGGTGCTGACCGCCTCGCTGGTTACGGCGGCGCTCTCGGTCACATCCATGGGCATTTCTTCGTGGGTGATTCAACATTTTCAGGACCAGTCGTCCGGGTCTGCCATGCACATCAAGATTGGCCTTGGCGCGGTTCTTGCTGTTTTTTTGGTGGCCTTGCCGCTGGCAGTGATGTTTTCCGCGGCCTTGCTGACTATTGCGCTGTTCGCCAAGAGCTATAAGGAAGCGCAAAGCTACATTTCACCGCTCATGATAGTGGTCGTCGTTCCGGCCATCGCGGCCATGCTGCCGGGGATAGAGCTCACGCCCCGATTGTCGCTAGTGCCCATTCTGAACGTAAGTCTGCTCTGCAAAGATCTGATTGCTGGAAACTACCATTGGAATTCCATAGCGCTGATCTTTCTCTCCACCTGCCTGTACGGGGGCGCGGCCATCTTTATCGCGATAAAAATGTTCCACCGCGAATCTGTCCTATTCCGGTCCTGAGCTTTGAACCCGCGATGCTGCTACTCACCGGGAGAAACTATTCGCTATTAGAAAGTGCGCATCGAGCAGAGGCAATCGCGCGAACACAACTTTCTGTCACGCTAAAGTTGTCGCTCAAGTTTGCCGCACCGGATCGTTTCTCGTTTCCCATTCGTGACTCAACTGTCTTACCGTTTCCCGCATTCTCATCGCCAGCGCCGCAATCGTCTCGACCCGCTCCAGGCCGCCATATGGGAGCTTGCCGTCCTTTTTGCCGACGATTTCCGCGAGGAGGAGTTCGGCGTTACCGAGGATACCTGTTAAAGGGTTGTTCAATTCGTGCCGCAAAACTTCCGCAAACTCTTTGGACCACTCCGCAGACGCTCTTGCGGGGACCGTTTCGGCGATTTGCTGGCGACGAGCGAGACGGTGGTCCAGCAAATCGAGGGCGTTACTCATGCAGCCTTCGGAGCGAGGAACGTAATCTGCTACTCCCGCAGAGATGAGGAGCTGCAGAGACGGTTCACGATCCGCTGTACCCATGACTACCGCCGGGGCATACATCGCCAGCGCGTGAACCGCTGTGTCCAGCTGCATGCGCGGATCGCCTCCGTGTAAGCCTGATTCCTCGGCCAATAAAACGGCGCCAGGAGCAGCATCTTCAATGATTTGCAGCGCGGTTTCCACGCTGCTTACCGCCGAAACGCGAACATCGGGTCTTCGGGATTCGAATTCTCGCCGCGCCGCGGCACACAGACGAGCGTCGTCGCTTACTACCAACATGGTTTGTCGACCGTCGGGTCTCACGTTCATCGCTCGTCATCCATTACTTCTAGCCTCCCGGGTTTTAGACTCGTTGGGAACATCCCGATTCAGCAATCCGCGCACACAATCTTTCAGCTCTTCCATGCGAAAGGGCTTGGCTACGTGCGGCAGTTGATGACGTTCCAGGAACTGCTGGGTATGCTGAGCTACCACGTCGCCGGTGACGAACAGAAAATGCTTGCTCAGCGGATTGCCGGCCTCAACTAAAGCCTGGTAGAAATGCTGCCCGTCGAGCCCGGGCATTTTCATATCGCAAATCACCAAATCATAGGTCTCGTGATCCGCTTGTTGCAATGCGTCGCGTCCATCGAGTTGCACGTCTACATGAAAGCCCTCGTCCTCCAGAACATCCGCAATTAACCGCGCGACGGTAGGTTCGTCTTCGACGACCAGAATGCGGCTGCCGGGTTGAAAGGGCTTTATTGGTGCCAACCGTGGATCAGCGACGTTTGCCGGCCATGTTTTAGAAGTTGGCGTTTTGTTGAGGTTGAACAGACTGGCGGTCTTCGACACGCTGCTGGCCGCGCGCAAGGCGATCGAAAAAATTGCTCCGCCGCTTGGCGGACTCGCAACATTTACGTGTCCTCCATGTTCCCGCACGATGCCTAGCACGATTGCCAAGCCGAGGCCGGTACCAACACCCGCTGGCTTGGTAGTAAAGAACGGATCAAAAATATGCCCTAAAGTTTCCGCGGGAATGCCGAATCCGTTGTCGGCAACCTCCAGCAAGACTCTTTGGTCGCCAATTTGTTTAGTGCGCACGCGTATGGTTCCACTTTTACCGGTGTGGTCCAAGGCCTGGCGCGCGTTGCCCATCAGGTTCATCAATACCTGTTGCAACTGGCCGCGTCACCATGCACCAGCGGCCAGCTTTGATCGAGATCGGTCTCAAGCCGAATGCGTTCCTTGTCCAAGCTGGCTTGTTGCAACTCGATGGCTTGGAGCACCACCTGGTTGATGGCCACAGTGCGCATCTCCATCGCGGTTTCGTGCGCATTCCAAAGCAGCTGTCGCAGGATTGCGGTGGCCCGTTCAGCCTCCTCAAAGATGTGACGCATCTCGCGATCGCTTCCAGCGGTGTGTTCTTTCTGCAGAAGACGTTGCGAATAGCCGAGGATACTGGTGAGAGGATTGTTCAGCTCATGCGCCACGCCGGAAAGAAGCTGGCCAAGCGCAGCGAGTTTCTCGGTGTGCAACAATTTGGATTGGAATCGCCGCCCGCTGGTCAAATCACGGTAAATTTCGACACGGCCGAGCCGCTGCCCGCTGGAGTCCAGAATCGGCCGGGACAAGCGTTGCACGATCTTCGCGGAAGGGCGCAAAAACTCAAGTTCCTCGCGAATGCCACCGTCAATCCCACGCGCCAGGTTGCGCCAGCGTTGCGCGAAGGTCCAGGGGTCCGCGACGGACGGCGAGAATTTCGCGATCAAGGCATCCAGGGTTAAGAGTTCCGCAGCATCGGAGCTGTCGAGACCGACAACCTGCAGAAAGCGCGAGTTGAGCGCGCGGACTTTATCCTGAGCGTCAAATAAAATCACGCCTTCATCGAGCCACTGTAAGATGCTTTTCAATTCTGTTTCCGCGCGGGAGCCGTGGTCCGCCACACTTTCTCTCGCGGTGACTTCTGACGTATTGAAAAGCAACCTCGGACTGAGGCTAGGGTTGGTGCTGGGACTGACGATTCCCTGCAGATCCGGAGAGAGCGCTGTTGCGGAACTGTCAGCAACCTCTTTGGTGCAGAGACTCTGCCGTACTGCTTGCTGATCGCGGTTCCACGCATCGAGCGCTGCGGCTGCCAAGGAAGCGCGGACTTCCAAGCGGGCCAGGCTAGGGCGCGAAGTCGCGGCTGGGGCTAATCCAACCACGAATACTCCTATCAAAATTTTGCTGCGTTTCCAGCGGAAAGGCCATAATACGCGCGACTTCGTCGCTTCGCGAAGTTACCAGGGAATCTTCGCTGCTGGACACCTGCCGGGTTTGCATTGCTTTGTTCCAGATGGCGGCACAGGGATTGCTTCCTAAGGCGTTGATCCACACCGCATCGCCGCTTTTCCACGGAAAGCTCATAGTTGCAGTCGTCGACTGGCCGGACCCTTCTTGTAAACAACCAATTGCTGCAAATCTGATTGCCATTCCTCCATCGCGTCGAGGACGGACGATACAATCCTCAACCAGCGCATCGAGCATCAGGCCGGGCTTCTCCGAACCAGTAAGACTGCCGAGAGTTTTGCGTGCCAAAAGCAAATCAACCTCCGCATCCCGGGCCAACTGCTGTTCCTCCTCGAGTTCCATCGCCACTGCTAATTCCGAGGCCGCCGATTCCAGGGCTTCTGCCGGTAGCTTTCCGTGTTTACGCCAGCTGCCTGCGAGTAAAATCCCCCGCAAGTGTCCTCTGCGTTTCACTGGAACCCACATCGCGCGTTGTAACTCCAACAGCAGCCCGATGATTGGCAGGGCGTCATGATCCAATCTTTGCTCCACACTCTCCCCAGCGGCTAGCGCCTCGTGAGGTAGCGGCGGTTCGGCCGAAAGTCGCTGCCATGCCGTCGGTATGTTTTGAGACTGGCGGTCCCAAACAATTCCGAGAAATACTCCCGCGCCAGGGCCGGTTGACGCTTGCATTCTTCCGGTGTCCGCTGAATCCAACCACACCCCGAAGCGATCGGTGCTCCCGTCGCTTGCGAGCTTAAATAAGGTTTTTCGGAGCAATTTGTCGAGCGATAGCTCTTGCCCAGCCGCGCACGCTGCGCTAATTGCCGAGGTTTTCGTTTTTTTATTCCACATTTTCATTTCGAGGTAAGCATCCTCCGGCCCGAGATCTGGCGATAGTCACAGACATGCCCATTCATTCCGGGTACCGATAGACACGAGTGTCGACACACCGGAATTAAATTTTCGCAGGCGGTCGGATTTGCTATTGCATCGCCGAGACCAACTTGTCGGATGGGGTGGTCTGGCAAAATCAACGACTTACGGATGGAGGAGGCGAAGAAAAAGAATAGGATTATCCCATGTCGATACTGAGGCCTGCCGGATTCCCGAAAGGAACAGGCAGAGCTCTCACGCAAAGGAATCTTGAACGTTCAAAATGCGGCGCCGCCGACTGCGAAGGAAGAGGTATATGTCATTAAGGACTAGAGCGCGCAGAGCTAGCTTCTCCGCACCGTGTAAATTACAGCACAGTGCGAGTCAGAAACCGCCGCTCGCGGGGTCAGAAGCGCACCCGCACACCAATTTCGATGTGCCGGGGGTTGTTGGCCTGCCCGACGCCAAAGCCGAGCGCCCCGAAGTCACCGGTGTCACCGAGAGCATTGTAGGGATCAGACAGTTGGTTGTGGTTGAAGATGTTGGTGAAGATGGCTCCGAAATCCGCGCTGAAACGTTCAGTGAACATAACGGTCTTCTTAATACTGAAGTCCACGTTCCAGAAGGGCTGTCCGCGGAGCGTGCCAGCACCGCCGTTATGACCATTGTCAATTCCCAGAATCGGGTTGCGGAAACAATTATAGACTCCACCCGGATTCTGATACAGAGACGGTCCGAAACCGGACGACCCTATGTCGGGATACTGGGAAGAGGCGACCGGATTATTGTTTCGCTGGCTGCCGCCAGTTTGGCCGCCGCAAATGTTGATGGCGTTCTCCAAGGCGCCAACGTTGCTGGCGTCCGTCTCCCCGAAGCTTTGGCCGCCCCCGTAAGGTGATCCGTCTGCGAAGGCGCTGCCGGGATAGACAGCCAAGGGTAAGCCGCTGCCGATGTCAACAATCGGCGCCAGAGTCCAACCACCCAAAACGCGACCGATGAAGCCGTGTTGGTGTTCGAAGAAGGGCGGTTGGTAGACGATCCAGGTGTTGAATAGGAACTTGCGATCCCAGGGTTGCAAACCATAGTTTCTGTCTATAAAGAAGGGATCGGAATTCGTGTACTGGCTGGTAGCCTGCACTTGCGACCCGGTGCCCAACGCTTTCGAATAGGTGAAATTTGATTGCATGGAGAGGCCGTGCCACCGGCTCATCTTTATCGACACGAACATGCCATTGTAGTTTCCAGTGCCTATACTGGTGTTATTGACAAAGTCAGAGCTCAACTGCCCACTGTCGCCATTGAGCGAGCCAGCGATGGGAGTACTCAGCATTGATCGGGGAAAGTTAAATGCACCGCCGTCGAGATCACTCCAAAGGCTCCACACGTTTGCCACCTGGATGTTGCCGGCGCCCTTGATCGCAGTATTGCCGGGAACGCCGGCTCCTTCTTTGGCTGCGACGGCTTGGGTGCAGCTCGCGAATCCAGCGCAGTACGCCGGGTTCAAGGCATTCTCGAAGAAAGGTTGTGGA
Source organism: Acidobacteriaceae bacterium (assembly GCA_030838075.1). Lineage (GTDB taxonomy): Bacteria > Acidobacteriota > Terriglobia > Acidiferrales > UBA7541 > Acidiferrum. Next base: position 3,559 of record JAUTXJ010000249.1, on the reverse strand, counting down.
GTAACCGCCGCTAGATTCGCAGCGCAATTGCCACCGGCCATACCGGCGTTTCCCCCGCAGTATTGCCAAACCATTTGGCCATAAGCCTTGTCGAATCGTTGCCCCCCGAGGGTCATCATGTAGGGGACGGAGTTGATTTGAAGGGGCATGAATTCGTGCCGGAGGATGCGGCCGATGTAGCCCACTTCCACGGTGAACTTATTGTTAAGCTGCCGCTGGACGGTGAAGTCGAATTGATGGCTCATGCTGGGACGGAAATTCGGATCGATTCCCGTACCGGGACCAGCAGCGACGGCATTGAAGCCCGGAAAAGCCGGTTGCGGCAAGGTATTGGTGGCCGACGGCAGTGGCGCGGTCAAGCCATCGAAGCCATTCCCCGTAGGGCCGATTCGGAAGGATGTGTTTGGAGTCGATCCACTTGTGCCGGCGCAGGCGCCAGACGCCAGCGGACTTACGCACTGAACGGCTTGAATGAGGCCGTCCCCCAAAAGAGGGACCAGCACTAAACCTACGCCGTTTAATCGGCCGTAGAGAATGCCATAGCCACCGCGCAACACTGTCTTATTGTTCCCAAAAACAGAGCCGAGCAGCCCGTTGTCAAATCTGGGATTCCAAGCGCCGGCAATGCGCGGGCTGAAGCCTTTGTAGAACGGATTGTAAGGATACTTAGGGTTTCCAGCCACGTTGTGTACTAATGAAAATCCGATTTCCGGATTAAAGACTTGGCCAGCCAGCGCTGCCGTTTCGCGGTTTTTGAGATAAGCTTGGGTGTCAAGGGGCTTGTTGTTTGCGTCCACCATAACAATTTGCTTCCCCTGCGCCTCGGTGGGTGGCATCTCCAGGGTCCAGCCTAAGCCATAGCTGAGGGTGAAGCTGGATTTCATGCGCCAGGAATCGCTCACATACAAGTTGTAGAAGGGGATAGTGCTCTGGTCAAACGCCGGGGTGTTCGCCCCATTCAGGGTCAGATTTGAGCCAGTCCGAGTGTAAGCGATTTGTGTAACGCCAGGGACTCCAAGCACCGCGCCGTAGTCTCTCGCCCAGTTTGAGGTTTGAGAAGAGGTAATCGCCGTGGGCACGTAGTTAGTCATGTCCATACCATTCGTAGTTCCGACGCCGGCGCCCAGCAAATACACGGTCTGGTAGTTGATTCCGCCGCCGTTGTCGGTACGTTGGTGATAGTCCCAATTGCGCTGATATGTTCCGCCAAACTGAAAGAAATGCCTGCCCTTGGCCCAGGAAACATCATCGCGAATCATATGGTCCTGGCCGTCCCAGAATCGTGTGCGCACATCCTGGGTATCCAGATTGACTGGCGCAAGTACATTGGTGGCCGATTCGCCAAAGGGTTCCAGCGCCCCAGCCAGTCCGGAGATTTGTGGAGTCTGGCCCGCGGAACCGCGGGCCCAGAAATTACGCAAAAAGCTGTAGTGCAGGTCGTTCGTCAGTGAGTTGGTTATGTTGGTGGTCACCCCAGCTGTGAGGTACCAGGGCACTTGGGGACGGGCGGAAACCGATGCCGGCGTTCCAAGCTTGTCCCCTGTGTAAAAGCCGCCAATGTCGATTTGGTTCCCGGTGGCCCGCTGCATTTTGTAGTACCGGTAGGAGCCGTAGAAGTGCCACTTGGCGCCAAAGTCGTGGTCGAGGCGAACTACGCCAAAATTATCTTTCCATGGAATGATCATATTCCCGCGAAAAGCCAGCACGTTCAAATGGTCGCATCTGCTAAGACCTGAGCACGTTGACGTGTTTGATGCGGGCATGAATTGAGTCCACATGCTCTGAACGGTGGGGCTAATTCCCAATCCACGCGGGTCGCAGGGTCCCGCAGGACATACCGCCGGTGCTACAACTTGTCCGGGCGTTAGTACGGAGGTAGCCGGACCATTGTAAGTGACCGGGGTCGGGTTCAGATTGTAGGCTACTCCCCCGAACTGGAGAATTCCCTGCTCCAAGGCGGCAGACGGAACAGCCCTAGTAATGGTGGTCGACTGGTTCCAACGGAAGCCCTCGTAATTCGCAAAAATGTACCACTTGCCGCCAAGCACGTCCTTTGGAAGTACTGGACCGCCGCCGGATGCCCCGAAACGGTTGTAGTGGTAGCTGGGCTTGGGCGTTCCCGAGACGTCATTATTGAAGCTATTGGCTCCCCAGGTATTGTCCAGATAATATTCATACGCGGTACCATGCCACTGGTTCGTGCCGCGCTTTGTCACCATCTGCACTTGAGCGCCTGCGGAACTGTTAAAGTCGGCCGTTTGATTGTTCGTTGCCACCTTGAATTCTTCGATACTGTCCGCAGGCGTAGGCATAACTCCGGTCGGGCCGCCACCACCTGGGCTACCGCCCGGGGCCGTGCCGGTGACTTGAGAGTTTACCAAGCCGCCGGATGGGTCACCCGCAAAGCTGGGAGTGTAGGTGTTTTGGGTGCCGTCCATGTCGCTGGAGTTATTACCGCCATCAAGCATAAAGGAGTTCTGATCCTGGTTCGCGCCCCCCGCGCTGCCGTCCGGAGCGACTCCGGGCTGCAAAGTTACGAAGGTGCTGACGTCACGTCCGAGCCCAGGCAGATTGTCCAGCGGGAGGCCAGTCAGGGTGTTGCCAACGGTCGCGGTCGCAGTCTCGAGAGAGACGCCCCCGGCAGTTACTTCCACAGTTTCGACATTCGAGCCGAGTTCGAGTTTCGCATCCAACTGGATGTTCGCGCCCACGGTGACTTCTTGTTTGACGAACTTCGTGACCCGGAATCCCTGCTTGGTGACGGACACGTCGTAAATTCCTGGCGCAACGTTTGCGAAGTTGTAGCGTCCAGAGTCATTCGTAGTGTCGCTGCGTGATGTGTTGGTAGCGGCTTCAGTGAGTGTGACCGTGGCGCCCGCGACTGAAGCCCCGGCCGGATCTGTAACCGCACCCTGTATCGTGCCAGTCGAAATTGCCTGACTCCACGCACGAAGAGGTGCCAAAAAACTCATCAAAGCAAAAAGAACACAAAAATAACCCAAGGCTTTTCGTGCGCAGACACACATAGACCCTCCGCGGCAGGCGCAGTATTTCCTCGCCATTTTTCAGAATTTGGACACCACCACAGTGTCAGTATTGGCTCTTGCTTATTCCTTGCGGAGTATTTTGTCAAGTCGAAAGTTGAATTTTTGTAAATTCATATAATTCATATATCAAAAGTTGCCAGTTATTGGCTTCAATGTCGGTGACAGATCCGAGCTGACACACCTTCGCCACCATTCTCTGATCGGAGACCAGCTGCTCAAACGAAAAGTAATTCGTTCAAAAAACACAGCGGAGAGTGACTGGCTCTCCGCCGTCTCGGTGAACTACGTTGTTCGGATTTAGAACTTCAGCTTGACGCCGAATTCCGCTTGTCTCGGTACGGCATACCAGTTCACGCCCGAGGACGAACCGGGAGTGACTAGGTTCGAACGCCCAAGTGGGCCGTGAGCTGTTGTGCCGTTGGCTGATCCAATCGCGCCGTTCAACACACCACTGAGTTCGCTGCCGAACGGATCATGGTTTTGATAGTTGAACACGTTGAACAGGGCGACCT
>JAUTXJ010000244.1 GCA_030838075.1 Acidobacteriaceae bacterium | reverse complement strand
GGCGATTTAAGGGCAACTTGCTCCACGTAAAAAACTGCTAAAGAGCTGGTAGAGCATCCCAGAAAGATTTTCTGAGACCCTCCGAAGCACTTTGGCACGGAGGGTTTTTTCATTTCACCCTTCTGCTGCGCCTCCCACAAATTTAAACGGCCGTCTGACTCGGGCTCGATTTACAGCCTCGCGGTCATTTTAAAGGTAGCGCCAATGTCTGATCTGTACGAATTGCGATGTCGAGAATGTGGAAAGTCCTGGGGCAACGAACCTCGTTCTTTCTGCGAAGACTGTTTTTCCCCCCTCGAAGTTGTCTACGATTACGATTCCCTCAAAAAATCCGCGCGACGCGAGAATCTTTCTGGCCGCGACTTCAACATGTGGCGTTATTCCGAGCTCCTACCGCTCCCCAGGGACTACAAAGGTCCTAACGCCGTTGGCGGCACCCCGCTCGTCGCTTCCCGCAAGCTCGGCCGCGAATGGGGCATCAAGAATCTCCACTTCAAGAATGACGCCGTGTGCTTCCCTTCTTTATCTTTTAAGGATCGCGTCGTCGCGACAGCCCTGGCTGCCGCGAGGCGCTTTGGATTTGAAACCGTGGGTTGTTCCTCCACCGGCAATCTTGCCAACGCCGTCGCCGCGCAAGCTGCGCAGCAAGGCTTCGATGCTTGTGTCTTCATCCCCGCTGACCTGGAGCCCGCCAAAGTTTTAAACACCGCCGTTTACGGCGCGCGCATCGTGCGCATCGACGGAAATTACGACCATGTGAATCGCCTGTGCGCGCAGATCGCCGACCGCTTCAACTGGGGCCTCGTAAACGTGAATCTGCGCCCTTACTATTCCGAAGGCTCGAAGACTCACGGGTACGAGATTGCCGAACAACTTGGCTGGCGTCTGCCTGACAACGTCGTGGTGCCCATGGCGGGCGGCTCGCTGATTACCAAAATCGCCAAAGCCTTTAGAGAATTGATCACCCTCGGATGGGTCGAACCCCGCCCAGTGCGATTTTTTGGAGCGCAGGCTACCGGCTGCTCTCCGATTTCCGATGGCGTGAAACGCAATTTATCGCGCTTCGAGCCACAAAAGCCCAAGACCATCGCCCGTTCACTTGCTATCGGCAATCCCGCCGACGGCGGTTACGCCATCAAACTAATGCGTGAATCCGGCGGCTGGGCGGAAGATGTTTCCGATCCGGAAATTGTGGCCGCCATAAAGGTTCTCGCTGAAACCGAAGGCATCTTTGCGGAGACCGCGGGCGGCGTCACCACCGGCGTGGCGAAAAAGCTGATTGATCAGAGCCGCATCTCGCCGGAAGAAACCACCGTCGTGTGCATCACCGGCAACGGCCTGAAAACAACCGACGCCATCGTTGGCGAATACACTCTCAGCGAGGCCATACCACCCAAAATCGAGGCTTTCGAAGCGCTCATGGACGCCCAATTTGCGACTAGCGGCCGTGCACTCGCCGCTCATAAAGCTTAGGCGGTGGTTTAGAATTCGAAATTTGCAACAATTTCCCCAAGGAAAGAGAGCAACAAATATGCCAGTGATCATCGAGATCCCAACGGCCTTCCGGCGCTTTACCGACGGCCAGCCCAGAATCGATTGTAGTGCCGTCACTATTGCCGAAGCCTTGAATCAGCTGACCGCGAAATTTCCTGACCTTGGCCGCCACGTTCGCGACGATCAGGGCCAAATTCGCCAATTCCTCAACGTATATCTCAACGACGAAGACATCCGCTTCCTCGGCGGCGAGGCCTGCTCCATCAAGGATGGCGACCGCGTCCTGCTCGTCCCTTCCATCGCTGGCGGATAGTACATCGCGGGTACGTAATCTCCCACATTGACGAACTACCCAGGCTTCTGAAAAAATTCTCCACTAGTGCGATGGCATACTTTGCTTTGCTCTACGACGTAGTAGACGATTTTGTCGCTCGCCGTGCGCCGTTTCGTGCCGAGCACCTCCGCTTGGCCAGCGAAGCTCATAATCGCGGCGACATTCTTCTTGCCGGCGCCCTTGCTGAACCCGCCGACACCGCTCTGATTATTTTTCACTGCGCCGACAAATCCGTCGCCGAAGATTTCGCGCGCCGGGACCCTTACGTCGTCAACGGATTGGTCAAAAAATGGACCGTGCGTCCCTGGACTGTCGTAATCGGACAGACCCCGGAAATCGCATCCCCATCGGGCGGACGCTTACAATGATTGCGCGGGTGTGGGCGAGTCGCGTGGCGAAGTCAAACCTGAAAGCTTATCTTAAGCATTTTTCGAAAAACGTGCTTCCGGACTTGAGGCGCTATGACGGGTTCGCGTCCGCGCTGGTGTTAACGCGTGATCTTGAAGGTGAAACGGAAGTGGTGGTGAACACCTTCTGGAAAAATTTAGCCGCGATTAAGGCTTTCGCAGGGTCAGATTGTGAGGCGGCAGTGGTAGTCCCGGAAGCGGCCGCATTGCTCACCAGCTACGATAAGCGCGTAAAGCATTACGTCGTAGACGTCGCCGATAGCTCCGAATCGATATCGCTATTCGCCGGCCGCGACTAGAATGTTGCCCCGTGCCTGAGCTTACAGTTCAAATCGTTCGATTTGTGGACAGTCATCAGCCCGGTTGGGTGGAGTGCGAGTTTGTGGATGCTACGGGGCGACAGCACTCAATTATAGAAAAGATCCCTGTTGTCACAGGGGAAGATTTAGATACTGATAGTAAGTATCCGAGGCCGGGTACCGTGCGCTGCGAAATATTGAATCGATATCAAAATGACAAAGGCCAGGACTTAGTCTGCATCACCACGAACAGGCCATTTTCCGTGGAGACTACTGAAGGGTTGTCTGAGTTTACGGTCTCCGCAGTTTTGATAAGCGCATTGGACGACTAGGCTGTCGGCTTCTCCCACTTGCCTGATTCCGCCGCTCGAAATATCGCGTCAATCACCGCCATATTGGCGATGGCATCCTCTAGCGGCACCGGCACCTCGCCATCCTCAAGAATAGCCTTCGAGAAAACGTCTCCCTGTATCGTGTATTGGTCGCAAGCAGGAATCGTCTCGACTTTTATTCCCGCGCCGCCCACGTCACTGCCATCATCTACAAAAATCCGCGTGGCCTTGTTGGGCGGTGCGTTGAACGGAATCTCGATCTCAATCCGTCCCGTGGTACCAAGAAATTGCATGCGCTGGTATGGAACCATTTGCGTGCTGCACGTGAAGACCGCCTGCCCGCCGTTGAATTCCAAAATCGCGGAAGCCAGCCTGTCCGTGCCAAACTCCGGATCGCGTTCCAGCACTCCACTCACTCGCAGCGGCTCCGCGGCAAACATAAAACGCGACATGGTAATCGGATAACAGCCGATGTCCATCAACCCGCCGCCGCCCCACTCCGGTTTGTTCCGCACATTTTTGGCATCGCGATTGAAATAACTAAAAACTCCAACAATCGCCCGCAACTCCCCAATCCGTCCCTCGCGAATCAATTCCCTGGTGCGCAGCCATTGCGGATGTGTCCGCACCATAAATGCTTCGCCAATTTTTACGCCCGCGCGATCCCGCACACGCAACAGCGTTTTGGCCTCGGCCGCGTTCAACGCAATCGGCTTTTCACAAAGAACGTGCTTTCCCGCTTCCATGG
>JAUTXJ010000238.1 GCA_030838075.1 Acidobacteriaceae bacterium | reverse complement strand
TCCGATCGTTCCGGTATACAACGGCGTTTTCCGGATCGTGCCGCGAGAAATTGTCCTTGAGGACGTCCGCCGTCAAGTATCCGCGGGTGCGCAACATATTTCGTTCGGCGACCCGGATTTTTTTAATGGCATAGGTCACGCCATTCCGTTAGTCGAACAATTTCATCACGAATTTCCCAACGTAACCTATGACGTCACCATAAAAATCGAGCACCTAAGAAAATACCAAGAGCACTTGCCTAAATTGAAAGAAACCGGTTGTCTGTTTGTGATTTCAGCAGTGGAGTCGGTGAACGATATATTCCTCGCCGCCCTGGAAAAGGGCCACACGCGCGCCGATTTCTTGCAGGTTGCCGCCACATTTCGCGCTTTGGACCTCACCCTTCATCCCACTTTCGTTCCTTTTTCGCCGTGGACCACGGTCGAGAATTATCTGGATCTGTTGCGCGTTTTGTATGAAGAGCAGCTCACCGAAAATGTAGCTCCCATTCAACTGGGCATTCGCCTGTTGATTCCAGCAGGCTCGCGCATGCTGGAACTCGAAGAAATCAGGCGAGCGATTGGGCCTTTTGATCCGCAATCGCTGGTGTATCCATGGCGACACTCCGACCCCCGCGTCGACGCATTGAGTGAGGCAGTGCAAGAAATTGCCGCCGCGGCCGACCGGGATAAGTTATCGCGCACCAAGGCTTTTGAACGCATTTGGATCGCTGCGCATCGAGCCGCCGGAATCGCGCCGCCAGCGCTTTCACGCACTCAAACGGCGCAGGCCGTTCCATTCCTCAGCGAGCCCTGGTATTGCTGCGCGGAACCGACAACCGATCAGCTGATTTCCATTGGACGCCCGAAACCAGTGGTCAACAATCCAACCGTGTCGGCAGACAGCTTTGTTTGACGCAACGAGAATCTAAATTAACAATGCAAACCGCACCCAAAGAACACTCACCCAGTCGGCGATTGCTGCTGTTCACCAATAAACTGGGCTACCAAACGCGCAGCGTTGAAACAGCCGCCCAAAAACACGCCACCGAAATCATCTATGTTACGGACCGCTGTCACCAACTGGAAGATCCGTGGGGCGATCGAGCCATCGCGGTACACTTTGAATCCGCGCAGTCCGCGGCAGCCAGCGTGGTTGCAGCGTTAAACGGCAAAAGCGTCGATGGAATCCTGGCCCTGGGAGATTCGCCGTCGGTGGCCGCCGCGTACACCGCTCGCGAGCTGGGAATTTCGTACAATCACCCGGTTGCCGTCGAAGCTTGCCGCTCAAAATTGCGTATGCGCGAAGTATTCCGCGAAACTGGTATGAAGACACCATGGTTCCGCACCATCAACCTGCATCCACTGCCCGAGCCCGCGCTGTTGGGAATTTCTTATCCCTGTGTTTTGAAGCCGCTCTCGCTTTCGGCCAGCCGCGGCGTAATTCGCGCGAACAATCGGGACGAATTCATTTCCGCGGCGCAACGCATTCGAAAGCTACTCGAATCGCCAGAAATCCGCGCCACTCGTGAAGCGCATCTCGATCAGATTCTCGTGGAGAGTTACATTCCGGGCAGGGAAGTAGCCGTCGAAGGCCTGCTGACCGATGGTGTGCTTAGGGTTCTGGCGATTTTCGATAAGCCCGACCCGCTCGAAGGGCCGTACTTCGAAGAAACAATTTATGTGACGCCATCTGACCTCCCGGAATCGCAACAACTCGCGATTCAAAAATGCGCGCAGGAGTCCGCCCGCGCCATTGCCCTTACACGCGGTCCGGTGCACGCCGAGTTTCGTATCCAGCGCGAAAACGGTGCGGACGAAGTCTGGCCACTGGAAATTGCAGCTAGGCCCATCGGCGGATTGTGCACTCGCGCGTTGCGCTTCGTCGAAAATGAAACCGTCGAGAATGAAGACACGCATAAGCAAGCAAGCATAGGGCTGGAAGAATTGCTGCTGCTCCACAGTTTAGACTTGCCGGTAAACACCTGGACTCGCGAACGAACGGCTTCAGGTGTGATGATGATTCCGGTACCCAGCAGCGGAATACTGGAGGGTGTCCAGGGAGAAGAAGCTGCCCGCGCGACTTTCGGTATCACCGAACTGCTGATTACCGCACGCCTGCATGATTACATTGAAGCATGGCCAGAAGGCGCCAGCTATCTGGGATTTTTATTCGCAGCTGCGAAGACGCCTCGCGAAGTCGAGCAAGCGCTAAGAACCGCGCATGAGAAATTACACTTCACGATGACCACAAGACTGCCCGTACAGCACCCGGCACAACATGCCAGCGGCAAATCGGCTCGATAGCGCAGCCAGCCTACTCACGAAAAATTATCCTTTAGCTTTTGGCGGCACGTATCCCTCAGGCAACTTCGAACCTTCTCCGAAGAAAAATTGCTCCATCTGTTCTTCCATGATTTTCTGGGAGTTGGGATCCAGTGGATTGAGCCGGTATTCGTTCATCACCATCTTGGAATGTTCCAGCCATAGCTTCCACGCGTCTTTCGACACACTTTCGTAAACGCGTTTTCCAAGCTCGCCTTTCCACGGTACTCGATCGAGGCCGGGCAAATCTTTATTGAACTTCACGCAATGCACGATGCGCGTTCCGGGCTGAGACGTCTGGTTGGCGGGAGGCGTCGAGCCGCCATTTTCACTGGCCATAAACTGGTTCTCCTGAAAAAGCTGCTTTTTGACCTTACTGCAAGTTGCAGGAAATTCCTAGTCGCCAAGCGGTCATTACTGTGAACGGCGACGCGCCAGAAATGGCCAACCCCGGCCCCGTCATTTTCAACGAGATTCGCTCATTTGGGAAATAGTTTGAAGCAACTCGCGGATGTTGTTATACAAGCAATGGTCCAAATTCGAAGATTCACACAAGAAACAAAGGTTTGATCGTTTTCAGCTCCCTAATCTCCAAACTTTGGAGGATCGCGTTCTTGGCCGACATTACCACTATGTTCTGGGACATTGGTGGGGTCATCCTCACCAATGGCTGGGGCCGGTCTTCCCGGCTGGAAGCGGCAAAAGTGTTCAACCTGGACTGGGAAGAATTTGTCGACCGTCACGATCTGTGCTTTCCGGCCTTGGACGCCGGCCTCATCACTCTGGACGCATATCTAGACCGCACCCTCTTTTACCGGCCGCGGCCCTTCACCCGCGAGGAATTTACCGCTTTTATGTTTGCGCAATCGAGAGAATTTCCAGAAACGCGCGCCATTCTCGACGAAGTCACCCAGTCAAAGAAATATTTTATTGGTTCAATAAACAACGAGCCCCTGGAGCTTAACCAGTACCGCATCGACGTCTTCGATCTACGCCGGAACTTCGATGTTTTTTTCAGCTCCTGCTACGTGCGCTCGCGAAAGCCCGAAGAAACCATCTTCCGTATCGCTCTGGAAGTTTCGCAACGCCCTCCAGAAAAATGCATCTTTATAGATGACCGGGCTCTGAACCTGGAGGTGCCCCGGCGGCTGGGTATGCAGGTTATTCACTACAAAGATGCCCACGATTTGCGTTCTGAACTGCGAAAGCACCGTGTTGAGGTATAGTCTCCTGAAGCTTAAATCGGTTAAATGCGGCCTTTTTAGATGGAAAGGGAACCCTGATGGTGGACAACTATAATCCTTCCGGCGGCTACAACGGCGCCACCGAACCCGTTACCGTGATTCTTTTTGGCGCTTCCGGCGATCTGGCGAAACGCAAAGTGATTCCCGCTATGTATGACCTCGCTATTCACAATTCCCTGGGACCCCGTTACACCATCGTGGGCTTCGCGCGCACGCCTATGAGCGACGACAGTTTTCGGTCCGCCTTGGGCGAAGCAGCAAAAAGCATTTCGGAAGTCGGTCCCATCGACCCGAAACAATGGGATGAATTCGCCAGCAATCTGCATTACAGCCAGGGCGAATATGACGATCCGGAATCCTACGCGCGCCTCGCAAAGTGTTTGGAAGACCTCGAAGCGGCAAAAAAACTTGGCGGAAATCGCTTATTTTATCTATCCACTCC
>JAUTXJ010000224.1 GCA_030838075.1 Acidobacteriaceae bacterium | reverse complement strand
CTCAAAGTCGGCCGGGGAGTGGCCGCCATAGAGGTTGTCGCCGAGCGCGATTACAAAATCGAAAGGAAAAGTCTTGCGCTGCTCATCCATCTGATCGGCGGTTTGAAATTCAGGTTTACCGCCGGTGCCCATGTCTCCGATGGCCGCGAAGCGCACGGAGTTGGGCTTAAGAGGGAATTTGAATTGGTCGGCGCCCTGGGCGGTCGCAAATGCAAGAAAAAGTCCAATGAGGAAAAATCGACGCCGCAGAATCATTGCCCGTTCTGAGCCTCAACGGGAAGAACCCCGCGCACGTAATCCACGACAAGATTGGCTTTAACGTCCAGAAGGATAAGGTCGCTGCTAACCGCGCGGTAGGCAACTTCTTCGGGTAATTTGGGAAGTTTTTGCAACATGGTCGGTGGAACAGAAGTGTACGGGATGGACTCAGGGTAAATTTCGTTGACGTGCAGATGAACTTTTTGAAGGGGGGCGCCTTGATTGATGGTTGCTTTCGCGTGAGAGGCTTGCGGCCCTTGAAATTCATTGGAGATAGCTTTCACGAAGTCCTCTTTGGCAGCGGGAGTAAATATGTCGCCTCGTTTTGCATGCGCACGGGCGGCCTTGATCTTGCGTGCCAGCATTTTCTGGTGTGCGACGATCAGCTCTGGTTCATTAGTTGCTTTGAGCTTGGGCAGAGTGGCCTCAACGAACTTGTGTAGCTGCACATATTTCTGGACGCGATCGGAAAATTCCTGGAAGCCGGGCGATTTTAGGTCTGGCGGTGGGTTCTGAGCGGGTTGATTCTGGACTTGTGGATTTTGTGGTGGTGAACCTTGACCCGTAGAGGCGTAAATAACAGAAACTACAACTGCGATCAGTACTGCCGACCGAACCTGAATTGCGCTGCGCGACCGTGTGTTCAATAGCCCTCCCAAACCTCTCAATTATCTTTCGTGCCATTCGCTACTTCTTTGACCGCCTGCTTGATGGCCTTTTTGACCATTTTTTTGACGGTGGTCTTCACACGCTTATCCCCGAGTACGTCCTCGCCCGCTTCGGCAACAAATCTTTTTACGGCCTTTTTAACGGTTGCCTCCAAGGGATGCAATTCTTTGGCAAGCACCTTAGTCGCTCGTACTACATGTTGCTTGGGCACTTCCGGCTCGTCCTTTTTCATAGCGTTATCAGTGGTCGCATCCGTGGATCTCCAATCCGATTCGAAACACTGGATTAATTGTTTGACGATTTTTTTTTCGCGGATGATCAGGCCTACTTCGCGGCGAGAGTCCAGCTCCGCTTCCCGCAAGCTTTGGCTTCCAATAAACGCTTGCGAGGCGTCCTTCAGAATGGTGCGAGTGTGCAGCCGGATTTTCGTGAGTTTGAGTACTTTTAAGCCAAGTCGCTTGGAGGCTTTGCCGATGACTCTGACCTCAACGCCGGCTTTGGCCCGGTCCTGGAGTATGCGCACAACCTCCGGGTCGGAGATTTCGGGATCGTAAATAAGCAATTGTTTTTTAGCGCGCTTAAGGAAAGTGGTCAGAACTTTGCGGGAATTCACGGGACTAACAACAAATGTTTCGAGACCGGCAGTATAGGAAGTGCGGGTACAATCCGCCTCAAACAACTTGATTGCTTCCTGCACAATTTTGGAGTTGCTGGTGATGATCCCAAAGCCGCGGCTACGGTCAATATCCAGATGCGTAAAATTGAAAGACAACATAAATAGAGTCTTGCGATCGAAAATGATCAGTTTGTCGTGATAGCGGATCAGGTCGTCGGCGCTGCGCGCGACGGTTATACCGGCGTCGAGGAAGCGCATCTCCAATGCCCGAAGATGTTTCTCGCCACCGCGATTCACGTAGGCGATGAGCGCAGTTACCTTGACGCCTCTTGCGGCGGCGGCTTTGAGCTCCGCCTCAATATCGGTGCGGTCAAATCGAAAAATCGCGATATCGATCGATTTTGTGGCTTTTTTGATGGCCGTGAGAAGCGGAGTGGCGCCATCGCGAGGTTGATAAATCAGCTTCACGGGTAGTAAATCCAGAACGATGAGACGCGCACGTTTACCCTCATATCATGATTTGTGGGCATAAGTTGAATGTGATGCTTTCGAACCGCGCTTGAAAGAGACCGCTGCAGTCACAACGCATTCAATGCCGCGATTCTATTTTGAATTACCGCCGAGTAGCCGTCGATCTCTTCCTGGGTGTATCCACCGGCCCGGAAACAATCGCGGATTTGTTGTTCGGTAAGTTGGGAAAGTCTTTCGCCTAGCCATTTCGCGTCAGCCCGAGGGATATGTTTGGTTACGTCCTGCATGTGCGTGCGTTTTTCGTAATTCGGTATGTTAACAGCGGCTAGTAATGGTGGGCGGCTATGCATGACGAAGTCCACGAAATCGCCGCTCACCTTGTCGATGAACTTGGAATCTTCATAATCCTTTAAGACGCTTTTGGAGCGGTGAAGTGGATCCCCGGTCTTGCCGAACGTCGCGCCCACGTCGCTGACCGCATATTCGGCCTCGTCGTTGACTTCGTAAATCGAATTATTGACGGTTTTCAAGTCCCAGTTGTTAACCAGGGACATCATAATTCGAAGTCCGTTAAGTTCTTTAGTGCCCACGAATGGATTCTTGAACCAGTCCCACGGTCCAAGCTTTTTAATTTCTGTCATTTTCCGTTCGAGGCGCGCGCCGTGGACGATGCCGTCGGGGGTGACAAATGATTGCCCACGCTTTAACGTTGGCAACCCCTCGACATGTAATTCGTCGACGTAATAATCCTCGTCCACGAAGTAGCCCGCGGCAAACAGCAATCTGGTAGCGGCGGTTTCGGCTCGCGGTTCTTGCCCGAGCTTGACCCGCCACTTGATACCTTTGTCGTCTTCCACGTCAAACTTCGCGCTGGTGCCGTCCATGTCTTCTTTTTTGAATTTGTACTTAGCGTCCGGACGTGGGGCCTCTTCCTTGGCTCCGACACCATAAAACAAATTGAGCTGGTTGACATCGATCGTCGGGTGCCAAATCACCGCCCTGAGCCGGGGAATTGGTTCCCCCTTTTTATGTTTTTCTTCTTTTTTCTCTGATTTGGTCTCTTCTTTCTCCCCTTGCTCTTGGTCTTCTTTGGATTCGCCCTGCTGTTGTGGTTCATCCTGTTTCGGTTCGTCCTGGGCCCGCAGGGAAGTGGCAGTTCCGAAAAGGAGGATTGCCAAACAAATCAACGAAAAGGGGCAGATCTGTCGGATAATACAGTTCCCGGGACTGAGAAGCCCAAACAAGTTAAGCGACCGGTTTTTCAGCGGCATGTTCCACTGCGGGGTGCTCGTGCTCGGCGCCCTGTGAAGTTTGAATCTTGTAAAGTTCCGCATAAGTTCCTCCGGCTGCAAGAAGTTCCTCATGAGTGCCTTGTTCCACGAGCTCGGAATCTTTGACCACAAAAATACAGTCTGCGTGTCGGATGGTTCCCAGATGATGGGCGATGAGTAATGTAGTCCGTCCTTTCATCAAGCGGTCTAGTGCTTCGATCACCGTCTGCTCCGACGCCGCGTCGAGTCCGGAAGTAGGTTCGTCAAGGATCAATATGGGGGTGTCACGGATAATCCCACGGGCGATGGCAATTCGCTGTCGCTGTCCTCCCGAAAGCGAAATTCCTCGTTCGCCCACCATCGTGTCATAGCCTTCGGGCATTTTTTCAATGAACTCGTGAGCGTTTGCTAATCGTGCAGCCTCCTCGATCTTCCTGCGCGGAGCATCCGGACATCCATAAGCGATGTTTTCCCAAATTGTGGCGTGGAACAGCAGCGTGTCCTGCAGTACGAAGCTGATCTGCTGGCGCAGCGACTTCAGGGTGTACTCGCGGACGTCATGATCGTCGATCTTTACCTTGCCGTTGGTCGGGTCATAAAAGCGCGGGATTAAACTGATTATTGTGGTCTTACCAGTTCCGGAAGGACCCACCAACGCCGCGATTTGCCCGGGTTGAATGGTAAAATTAATGTCTTTCAATACCAGGTTGCCGGCGTCGTAGCTGAAGCTGACGTGTTCAAATTCGATTTTGCCTTTGAACTTGGGGGCTCTTTTTGCTTTCGGCAAATCTCGAACTTTGCTTTCGATTTCGAGAACCTCTTGGATTCGCTCGTATCCCACTGTCGCTTTCGAAACCGTGTCCGTCATCTTGGATAGGTCCCGCATGGGCTTGTACATCTTGCCCAGGTAAAGCAGGAAAACGATGAGCACGCCCGCGCTCAGGCTCCCGCGCAGCACTAGACGCGCTCCGTATCCCAAGACTAAACAGGTGCCGATGGCTACGATGACTTCCACCATGGGCGCCAGCTTCGCTTTCAGGCTCCGCGCTTTCAGTGCGGTTTCCACATTTTCCAGGCTTTTTTCTTCGAAACGCTCCTGCTCGTAGTCTTCGCGGGCGAAGGCTTTCACCACGCGAATAGAGGTAAAGACCTCCTGAACTACGGAGGTAAGGTCGCTTTCTTTCTTTCGAACAGCGCGCGAGAACTCTTTGATTCGGCGGGTAAATACGTACACAAAGGCAAAAAGAATCGGCGAAACGGACAAAGCTATCAGCGTGAAACGCCAGTTGATGTAAAACATCACGCCAATCATGCCCACCAGCGTAAGAACGTTGACGATCATGCCCAGCAACGCCGTGTTGACAAAATCCTGAACAGCATTGATGTCGCTGGTTACACGGGAGATCAAATCGCCGGTACGCGTTTCGTCATACTCCGCAAGGGAAAGCCTTTGAATGTGGCCATACAACATGCGCCGCAAATCGTGAGTAACCCACTGGCTGACGCTGGTTGTAAGATACTTTTCGGCATAGGAACTGAGAGCCCCGACTATGGCAATGGCCGCAACTGCGGCAACCGCAAAGTTCAGGATGGCGATCTGGTTGTCCCCGAATAGAGCCATAACCGGTCGACCGATCCAGTTGGGCAAACGCTGATGTTGTAGCAAGTTGTCGACTACGATCTTGACTGGCCAAGGCTCCAGCACATCGGTCAGAGTCTCCCCTAGAACAGCCAAGAACGCTAACGTCAGGGCCGTCCAGTGGGGACGAAGAAGATCGACGATCTTCAACTTAGTTGATAAGTTGAATTTCCGTTTGGGTTGAGGAATCGTCGCGGGTTTAGCAGTGCTCTCGGGCATCTATCGTGTGCGGCAATTCAACGTCTCCGTGGACTGAGACGGGTCAGGCTAATGACCATGATACTTCGAGCGCGGAACACTTTGAAAGGTGTTACGCCTTAGTGTTACCAATTTAAGACCTTAGAAACGGTCGGGTGGTAGCCAACAGGAGGGCGCTTCGAAAAAGGTGAAGTTTATTAAAAGTCCGTAACTCCATGAAAACACGCACACAAGTCGGAATTGTAGGGGCTGGTCCCGCTGGGTTGATGCTTTCTCACTTGCTGCATCTTCACGGCATCGAGTCAGTAGTTTTGGAAGCCTCCAGCCGAAAACGCATCGAAGAGCGCATTCGCGCCGGCGTGTTGGAGCAGGGAACCGTTGACCTGTTGGTCGAGACGGGTGTCGGTGAACGACTGAAACGCCAAGGGCTTTTCCATGGGGGAATCGAGCTTAGGTTTAGCAGCGCCGGGCACCGCATCGACTTCCGCGAGCTTACGGGAGGTAAAGGCGTCGTCATCTATGCCCAACACGAAGTAATCAAGGATCTGGTGGCGGCGCGCCTATCTGCCGGAGCTCAAATTATATTTGAGGCCCTAGATGTCCGCATCCAGGGACTCGACGAGCTAACGCCTTCAATCCATTTTGAAAATGAGGGAACAAGGCATGAATTGAGCTGCGACTTTATCGCCGGCTGTGATGGCTTTCACGGAGCTTGCCGGCCATCCATTCCCGAAGGCGTCATCACCGCGTATGAACAAATTTATCCTTTTGGTTGGCTGGGAATTCTCGCGCAAGCCGCGCCGTCTTCCGAGGAACTGATCTATGCCTACCACGAACGAGGCTTCGCGCTGCACAGCATGCGCTCTCCGGAAATCAGCCGGCTGTACCTGCAGTGCTCTCCCAATGAGGATCTGAGTGAGTGGCCGGATGAGCGAATCTGGGCCGAGCTTCAACGCCGCTTCGAATTATCGAAACATTGGAGACTGACTGAAGGGCCAATCCTGCAAAAAAGCGTGACGGGAATGCGCAGTTTCGTAGCGGAACCAATGCAATTCGGGAAGTTATTTCTCGCTGGAGATTCCGCACATATTGTTCCGCCTACCGGAGCCAAGGGTCTCAATCTGGCCATTGCCGATGTTCGAGTGCTGGTGAGCGGTCTCACGGAATTCTATGAATCGGGCAAGATGGAACTGCTCAAACGATATTCAGAAATCTGTTTGCGCAGGGTTTGGAAAGTGCAGCGTTTCTCATGGTGGATGACTTCGATGCTGCACCGCCATGCGTCGACAAATCCATTTGACGAACGGCGTCAACTTGCGGAGCTGGACTACGTCACCAGCTCGCGCGCGGGTTCGCAAACACTCGCGGAAAACTACGTAGGTCTTCCGATGGAAGTCATATAAGCATGCGCTCGAATGGCGGAATGACAGAAAGGAAGTATTTTCACGTACATGGACACCGATAAATCATTAAGAAAACATCTGATCAAGATGCTCGAGGGTGGCGAAGCCCACGCAACATTCGATGACGCCGTGGCCAAAATGCCTGCAGCGCTTCAGGGCAAAATTCCCGGGGGCGCCGAGCACTCGCCGTGGCAACTGCTTGAGCATCTGCGCATCGCTCAATCAGACATCCTTGAATTTGCGATCGATCCAAAACATAAGTCGCCCAAATGGCCAGAAGGTTATTGGCCGAAGGCTGCGCCCCCGGACGAGGAGGCTTGGGACAAGAGTGTTCAGGCATTTCGCAGCGACATGAATCGATTCACTAAACTTCTAGGGGACGATTCAACAGACTTATTCGCCAAGATTCCCCACGGCGATGGGCAAACTATTTTGCGGCAGGCATTGCTGGCCGGAGACCATAACGCATACCACCTCGGGCAACTCGTTCTCGTTCGACGGCTACTTGGCGCGTGGAAGTAGCGTCGCCGCCATTTTTCTTCCACTTCGCGTGAATAGCCGAGTCTCAGGGCGTGCACCGATCGAGCCTTCCGTTCTACGATGGATGCTTACTAAGCCATGCGCATCGTAGTTGCGAACTGTTGTTATATGGAGTGATCTATTGGCGCTAGAAAACCAGGCAGACAGGTTAATTGCGGGCAAAACAATATTGCTGACCGGCGCGGGCGGTTTCATCGGCTCGGCGTTGGCCCAATCCATTGTTCAGCTGAAACCCGGTCATTTGATCCTTCTGGACCACTCCGAGCGAAATCTGAATGAAATCGATTTGAAGTTGGAGGGCAGCGCCGCTCGTGATTTGTACACCTCCGTGCTCGGCGATATTTGTGACACGAAGTTATTATCCGAAGTTCTGCAACGCTATCTCCCCGACGTTGTGTATCACGCAGCTGCTTTCAAGCATGTGCCACTGATGGAGACCAACCCTTTCGCAGCGGTGGCCAACAATGCTCTGGGAACTTACAACTTGGCCAAACTAGTGCGAGCGTCCGGCGTGGCAAACATGGTGATGATTTCCACCGACAAGGCCGTCGATCCCATCAGCATTATGGGTGCGTCAAAACGGGTTGCCGAGCTTAGTTTGCTAAATTTGGATAATTCCAGGACGCGCATGAGCGCAATCCGGCTCGGGAATGTCTGGGGCTCCCAGGGCAGTGTAGTCCCGACGTTTTTAAGTCAAATCTCACACGGCGGTCCAGTTACAGTCACACATCCGGAAGTGTCAAGATACTTCTTAAAAATAGACGAGGCCGTCGAATTGATATTCCTGGCCTCGGCATTCGAAGGAGGGATTTTCATTCCTCAATTGGGGGCACCGATGAAAATCGTAGACGTCGCCGAATATTTGATAAATCAAGACCAGTCAGCCGTCGAGAAAGCTATACCCGTTACCTTCACCGGTCTGCGAGCCGGCGACAAAATGTCAGAGGTTTTTCTTTCTGAAGAAGAGACGGCGGAGCCAACGATCGACCGGAGACTCTTGCGAGTAACCAACAAAAAAATATCGGATGACAGATTTCATCTTGATATAGACGAGCTGTCAAATGGCGTGCAGCAGCGTCACCTTACTTCCATGATCGAAACACTTTGCAAAATCGTTCCTACTTACCGACCGACCAGATTACTGCGTAGTGCAACGGCGCACGCTTCCGCTTAGTTTAATGAAGAGAATCATTGCGGTACTCACCACTTCGCGAGCCGACTACAGCCATTTATATTGGCCGTTGCGAGATTTATCGGAAAACGAAAATGTGGATCTAAGAATTATTGCTCTCGGATCCCATCTGTCCCCTGAATTTGGGAACACCGTTCAGGAAATTGAGAAGGATGGATTTCAGATTGCCGCGCGGATTGAGTGCTTGCTCAGCTCGGACAGCGATGTAGGGATGGCTAAGACCATTGGGGTGGCGACATTAAGTCTTGCTGACCTATTGGGCAAAATGCGTCCGCACCTGCTTTTGTTGATCGCTGATCGTTACGAGATGTTGGCTCCCGCGGCAGTTGCTTTGGCATTGCGCATTCCGGTGGCGCACATTGAGGGCGGGGAAGTCAGCGAAGGAGCTATCGACGATGCGGTGCGCAACGCTCTGACCAAACTAAGCCATATCCATTTTACTTCCACGGCTGCCGCGCGTGAGCGAGTGATCGCCTTGGGGGAAGAAGAATGGCGGGTCCACCGCGCCGGCGCTCCCTCGCTGGACCATCTTCGCCGGCAACCGCTGTTGAGCCGCGAAGAAATCGAGGAACAACTGCAGCTTAATCTTCAAACGCCAACCATACTTGTCGCTTACCACCCCGTGACCATCGCTCGCGACACTCTTCAAGAGTTAGAAGCTGTATTCATGGCACTTGGTAATCTGAGAGAACAAATCCTGGTCTGCTACCCGAACGCTGACGCCGGAAGCAGATTATTAATAGAGCGGACAAAATCGTTCATCGCGAGCCGCGGACACGGAAGAGTTTTCACCAATCTAGACACGGTTACATACTTAAGCCTTCTGCGTCAGGTCGATATGTTGGTTGGAAATTCGAGCAGTGGAATCATGGAAAGCGCTTCCTTCGCGCTGCCCAGCGTAAACGTGGGATTGCGGCAACAAGGTCGCGAGCGGCCGAGAAATGTCTTGGACGCGGACGCCGACGCCAATTCGATTCTTCAGGCCATCGATCGTGCACGAACGCCCGCGTTTCGTGAGTCATTGGCAGGCATGGCCAATCCTTACGGAGAAGGATGCGCTTCCGAGATCATCGTCCGGGTGCTAACGACGGTTCCGCTTTCGCAGACGCTGCTGATGAAGCGCCACGTCCGAACCCTACAGCAAAGTGGGGATTGACCCTTACGCTGGGAAACATCAAGCTCGCGATTCTGCGTAATCTGCAAGGGCCACTATTTCATCATCGTGACAAGGGGGACAAATGAGACAGGTTGCAATTTTGGCGCTAGGTGTTTTTGCTTTGTACATCGCGGTAGTGGCTGCGCCGGATGTGGCGCGCTATATAAAAATCAGCCGGATGTGAACTTAAGCTGGTCTCGCTTTGCTTTTCGGGTACCATTTCTGAACCGTGTCTCGCGGCAGCCTGAGGACTATGCCTCCGAGACATTCCTCGACAACGGACCGTAGATAATGTACAACGTCGGTTTGTAGTGCCTCGTCGTTTCAGTATTACATGCGGCGGAGTTTCCATGAAGGAATACGCGTTCAGCCACGAAGAACAATCCCGGCAAACTCAGGCAATCCCCGAAATAGATATTCTGTGGATCACCGCCGGCTTAAGCTGCGACGGTGACACTATCGCAATGACTGCGGCCACACAGCCCAGCATTGAAGAAATACTCCTCGGAGGGATTCCCTGGATTCCAAAAGTCCGGCTGCACAATCCATTCCTGACATATGACAATGGCGCGGAGTTCATGGAGCATTTCTATTCCGCAGCCGCAGGTAAACTCTCTCCTTTCATTTTGGTGATAGAGGGGTCTATTCCTGACGAGACCAATAAGAAAGAAGGTTATTGGGCGTCTTTCGGCACCGATGCAAAGAGCGGCCAGCCTATTTTGACGTGCGATTGGATTGACCAGTTGGCGCCGAAAGCGTGGGCCGTAGTGGCGGCTGGAACCTGCGCGGCGTACGGCGGCATTCACGCGATGGCGGGAAATCCTACCGGCTGCATGGGCCTACCGGACTACCTCGGATGGGAATGGAAATCGCACGCGGGTATCCCTATTGTGTGCGTGCCGGGGTGCCCGGTGCAGCCCGATAATTTCATGGAGACGCTTCTATATTTGTTGAACATGGCGACCGGCAGAGCGCCGATGATCCCCTTGGACGATGCGCTTCGGCCAAGGTGGCTGTTTGGTCAGACAGTGCATGAAGGATGCGACCGCGGCGGTTATTACGAGCAAGCGCAATTTGCCGACAGTTACGGCAGCGTCCAATGCATCGTGAAACTGGGATGCTGGGGGCCAGTGGTGCAATGCAATGTTGGCAAGCGCGGGTGGATGAGTGGGATCGGAGGTTGTCCAAATGTGGGAGGAATTTGCATCGGGTGCACCATGCCGGGTTTCCCGGATAAATTTATGCCCTTCATGGACCAACCTCCGGGCTCACTTCTCTCTTCTAATGCTGTGGCAACGTATGGCAAAGCAATTCACGCACTCCGTCGCTTTACGCAAGCATCTATGAATAAGGAACCCAGTTGGCGAGGCTTACGTCATACGGCGTGAAGGCGGATTTATCACCGCAAATCGCAGACATCAACCATCACGCGGCGGTTACGAAGTCGAATATGAATTCAGAATCACAATCCCAAGATAGTTGGAACGCTTCGGGCACGTCCTATAAATTCATGGACGATGACGCCACTCTGTTAGAGGCGGAAAAAACCTTGAAGGGATTGGCGGAAGTTTTTTTTCAAGGACGCGCGGTTTTGCTCGACCCGCGTGAACCTACTAGAAGCGATACTCAACCTGTTTCGCGAGTACTGAATGTCGAAGAGCGTTACCGCGCGCTTGTAGAGCAGATCCCTGCCGTAGTGTTCATGGCGTATCTCGACAAGGGTATTGGCGAAGCGTACGTGAATCCCCAAATCGAAGCGGCACTCGGATTTTCACAAAGCGAATGGCTGGAAGATCCCATGCGCTGGTATCAACAGATACATCCAGACGACAAACAACGTTGGAGCACCGAGGCCGCGGAGATGTTTTTGTCAGGGCAGCCGCTAAAGTCTGCGTACCGGGTGTTGGCCAGAGATGGGCGGGTGCTGTGGTTCCATTGCGAAGCGAAGATGATACGCCGCGAGGATGGTCAACCGTGGTTCATTCACGGGGTCGGCGTAGATATCACGGAACTAAAAAAAGCTGAAAACGAACTGCAGCAAGAACGAAACGTGCTATCGGCCATTCTTGACACTGTCGGAGCGCTGATTGTTGTACTCGATCCCGAGGGTAGAATTGTTCGTTTCAACAGGGCGTGCGAGCAGACCACAGGCTATTCATTTGCGGATGTACAAGGAAAATATATCTGGGAACTGTTTCTGGCGCCTGAAGAAATCGAGGACTTCAAGGCGCTGCTGGAGCAATCCAGGTCTGGCCATCCTCCAAAGGAATACGAAAGCCACTGGCTTACGAGAGATGGGGTACCGAGATTAATTTCCTGGTCGACCACGGTGTTATTCCGCGGCCAGGGAGTATCGCACACGATTGCCACCGGCATTGATGTGACAGAACGCAAGCGCCTCGAGAAAACTATTCTGGAGGTCAGCGCGCGAGAACAGCGGCGCATCGGTCAGGATTTGCACGATGGTCTCGGCCAACATT
>JAUTXJ010000201.1 GCA_030838075.1 Acidobacteriaceae bacterium | reverse complement strand
AGAAGCAAACTGCATAGAGTTTTATTCGCAAGGTTAGATGACGCCCTCACAGACGAGTCATTCAGCAAGAATTTTGACCAGCAACGATGGGCACAATTGTTTATTTCCGGGCTTGCACCATATTTCGAAACCCTGCGAGATGTTTATCGATTTCTAGGGGTTCTGGATGTTCAGATCTCTAGGATGTCTACGCGCGAAACTTTTGAAGTCAATCCGATAGATCTGATTGCACTCGAAGTACTGAGGGTGTTCGAACCGACTGTATATCATATTTTGCCGCAATTTAAAGAGCGTCTCACGAAATCGTATGATTTCCGAAGTGGTAAACCGGATCCAGATCGAGTCAATGACGCCAACTTAAATTCGATCATAGAACAGTCGAAACCCGGGAACAGCCCTGCGGTTGAAGCAATTATCAAACAGATATTCCCGCGGCTTTCATCTGGAAACGAGGAGCGATACTATCGGCAGCTCCGCGTATGCCATCCTGACGTTTTTGACCGCTATTTCTTGCTGTCGATTCCTGAAGGAGATATTTCTCAGGTCGATTTGGATACGTTGCTGGCTTCTACCGGCGACCGCAATAGATTAGTTTCGCATTTTAATGAGTTAAAAAAACGAGGTTTGCTTGCGGTGGTCCTGGACCGCCTCGAAGCGTACAAACAGCAGGTAAGTTTAGACAATGCCGTACCATTCATCACTGCGCTATTTGACATCGGGGATGATCTGCCCGAGGAGCATCAATCCGGGGGCTTCAACATCACCACTTGGATGCATGCTTCGAGGATTGTTCGTTGGTACCTGATGACTGAGTCAGACATAAAGAAACGGCATTTGTGTCTGGCCGACGCCATCGGCCTAACGAATGGCTTGTATCTGCCAGCAATGACCATTGCACTAGAAAACGACTCAAAGAGAGAAGGGACAATTTCAAGCGAGCGTTTGCTCGATGATGCTGCACTTGACGACCTAACGGCGCTCTGCCTCAAGAAGATTCGGAAGACGGTTAATGATGGGGTCCTTTCAGGTCATCCCAAGTTTGGTGAAGTGTTACGGCTATGGCTCGAGTGGGCCGGTCCGCAAGAACCCCGAGCTTGGATAGAGAACTACACCCAATCCTCCGCGGGACTGATCGCATTCCTAGAGGTTATGGCACGTAGAGCGACCGTATCTGATTCTGCACATTATGGATCTCGCGACGTGTGGTATCTAAGACTAAGCGAGGTCGAAAGGTTTATCGATCCAGATGTCGTGGTAGAGAGGGTGAAGAAACTTGAACCAAGGCCGCAAAACGAAGCTCAGGTTCGGGCGCTGAGAGTCTTTGAAGACGCATTGGAGCGGCGACGGACAGGGAAATCGGACGAGATGCCGTTTTAGGCAAGCATTTGAGTATCTCGACACCTTAGTCCGCCTAAGTCTTAGGTACGGTGAATCTCACGGTTTGGCTGGTGATTATTTTGTGGGTTGGGTCGGCGAGCCTGCCACAGCGGGCAAGCCCGCCTCAGGGACGCAAGCGGGAATGACAATGCTTACCTGCGACAGGCAAGCTGAGGAAAAAAGGGCGTTATCACCTAGGCTACGTCTTCCGTCACTACACTTGCGGCAATAAACGCACACAGCGAAGATATTTTTTGGCGTCCACACTTGATGCTTCGGTGAACTTTCCGCCAGCGATGAACACTCCTGATGATTTAAATCGCACTTCGCCAGGCTCGGCTGAGCGGGCCGACAAGCGCCTGGTCCTTCTTCTTGCGATCCTGCTTGCCGCCGGGACCATGCTTCTCTATGCCCCAGCGATGCAGAATGGTTTTGTAAATTTCGACGATACGGATTATGTGACGCGGAACGCGCATGTTCTGCAGGGAGTTACCTGGGCGAACCTGCGGTGGGCCTTCGGCACCGACAATCCCGCCGCCAACTGGCATCCACTGACGTGGATGGCGCACATGCTGGATGTGCAGCTCTATGGGGCCAAGGCCGCGGGGCATCACTTCACAAATGTGTTGTTGCAGACGGTGGACATCGTAATTCTTTTTTTACTGCTGGCGAGGGCCACAGGCCATGCGCTGCGGAGCGCGGCGGTAGCCGCTCTTTTCGCGCTTCATCCGCTCAATGTGGAATCAGTGGCGTGGGTCGCGGAGCTTAAAACTGTACTGTGCATGTTCTTTTTGTTGCTGACAGTGTGGGCGTACGGCTGGTATGTACGCAAGCCGGGCGTGGGACGATACTTGGTGGTGTTTGCGTTTTTTGCGTTGGCGCTGATGTCGAAGCTGATGGTCGTCACGCTGCCCTTTGGGCTACTGCTGCTGGATTACTGGCCGCTGGGAAGGTTCTCCCACGTAGAGGATTCCGGCGAGAAACGCGGCTTTCTATCCCGCTTTCTTACGCTGGCAATAGAAAAGATTCCTCTTCTGCTGCTGTCCGTGGCAGCAAGCTTGATAACTCTCGGCATGCATCGCAAGGAAGGCGCGCTGGCGGCGGCGATGCCGTTAAGCTGGCGGCTGAAAAACGCCATTTATTCGTATTGGGTGTACCTTGGCAAGGCGATCTGGCCTTCCCGATTGGCGGTTTTTTATCCTCACCCTGAAAACTCATTGGCCTGGTGGAAAGTAATCACTGCGGCAGTGCTACTTGCCGGGATCAGCGCAATGGTTTGGCGCTTTCGAGAAAAAAAATATTTGGTTTTCGGCTGGCTGTGGTTTTTGGGAACGATGGTGCCGATGATCGGGATTGTGCAATCGGGACGGCAAGGGATGGCCGGCCGATTCATGTACATTCCAATGCTGGGTTTATTGGTTGCCATGGTGTGGCTGGTGGCAGATTGGGCGCCACGCTTACGCATTCAGCGAGGAATTGCGGCACTGTGTTTTGTGGCACTGGTATCCCCTTACGTGTCCCTGACGCGAAAACAGATCGGCTATTGGCACGATAGCCTTTCGCTGTTTTCATACACGCTTCAGGTAACGGACAACAATGGGATGGCTGAAAACAACATGGGCGCGGCTCTCGTCGAGAAAGGGCAACCGGAACTCGCGCAGACACATTTCGAAACTGCGGTCCGTTTGATTCCCGAACTCGCGTCCGCCCATTACAATCTCGCCGTCCTGTGGCAGCGTCAAAACCGCACGGAGCAGGCCGTCCGTGAGTATCGCCAAGCCATCGCCCTTTCGTCCGACCCTATGGAAGCGGCGCAAGCACATAACAATCTTGGGATCCTATACCTGATGTCGAAGAATTACACCGCGGCCCTGCCGGAACTGAGCGCCGCGATTGCGCTCAATCCCGACGAGCAGAACAGCTACATTGGGCGAGGGATGATTGAACTGGAGTCCTGGAATTACCCAGCCGCCGTTGCAGATTTCGCGCGAGCCACTGAAATTTCGCCCTCACCGATAGCCTGCTTTTGGCTGGGGCAAGCGTTGGAACGTAAGGGTGATTACCCTCGAGCTGAGAATGCCTACATGGCAGCGTTGCAATTGGCTCCCGAAATGACGGAGGCACGGAACCGGCTGGAGGCGCTTCGTGGCAAGGTTGGAGGACGGCCATGATAAGCATTTGTTGGCAGGCGTGGTCCCGGCTGGGAGGATAGCCCTTTTGCTACCCTCGCTTCTGCGGCGCCTGCTCGCGCACCCGCTAACGGCAGCTCTGCAAGTAGATGATCGCAACACCACCGAACTGCGAAAACAGATCATTTCGTCGAAGCCTTTTCTGAAGGAGATTTATGATGAGTGGTACGAGATGCTTGCTCGAGAGCTCCCGCCGGGAGAAGGGAAAGTCCTGGAGTTGGGTTCGGGCGGCGGTTACTGCGCGCAATTCATTCCGGGGTTGATCACTTCCGAGGTTTTCCAGTGTTCCGGTGTGCAAGTCGTCGTTGACGCACAACGTATGCCGTTCGCCGATCGATCGATGCGCGCGATCATAATGACCAACGTGATGCACCATATGCCGGATGTGAACCGATTCTTCGCGCAGGCTTCGAGGTGCCTGCGGCCCGGGGGGAAAATTCTGATGATCGAACCCTGGATCACACATTGGTCTTCATTCATCTATAGATATTTTCATCATGAGCCTTTTCGCCCCGAAGCAGTGGATTGGACTTAT